>NZ_JAYGHZ010000024.1:0-14139 GCF_034931285.1 Synechococcus sp. BA-120 BA3 | reverse complement strand
CTACGAGCCCGGTCGCAACCTGCCGGGGGAGGCCGGCACCTCGGGGTTGTCCGCCGCCCTCAGCTTCGGCACCCTCAGCCCCCGCCAGGCCTGGGCCGCCGCCCAGGAGGCCCGCGCCCTCGCCCGCAGCACCGAGGCCCTCACCTCCATCGGCGTCTGGGAGCAGGAGCTGGCCTGGCGCGAGTTCTACCAGCAGGCCCTGTTCCATTTCCCCGAGCTGGCCGACGGGCCCTACCGGCCCCAGTGGCGCCATTTCCCGTGGGAGGACGACCCGGAGCGGCTGCGGGCCTGGGAGGAGGGGCTGACGGGGTTGCCGATCATCGATGCCGCCATGCGCGAACTGAACGAGAGCGGCTGGATGCACAACCGCTGCCGCATGGTCGTGGCCTCGTTCCTCGTCAAGGACCTGATCATCGACTGGCGCCATGGCGAACGGGCCTTCATGGTCCGCCTGGTGGACGGCGACCTGGCGGCCAACAACGGCGGCTGGCAGTGGAGTGCCAGCAGCGGCATGGATCCCCGGCCCCTGCGCATCTTCAATCCCTCCACCCAGGCCGCCAAGTTCGATCCGGAGGCCACCTACATCCGCCGCTGGCTGCCGGAGCTGGCCCATGTGGCCACCGCCGACCTGATCAGCGGCGACATCGCACCGCTGGAGCGGCGCGGCTACCCGGCGCCGATCGTCAGCCACAAGATCCAGCAGGCCCGCTTCAAGGCCCTCTATGCCGCCCTGCCCCGGGGCTGAGGCGTCCGGGGTTGCCCGCCCGTCCTCAGGCGACCACGGCTTCGGCCCCCACCAGGCTGCGGACAGCGGCGATGACGCTGTCCTGCTGCTCGGCGCTGAGTTCGGGGAAGATCGGCAGGCTGAGCACTTCGGCGCAGAGCCGTTCGGTGATCGGCAGGCTGCCGGGTCCGTAGCCGAGGGAGGCGTAGGCGGGCTGCCGGTGGATGGGGATCGGGTAGTAGATGATCGTCGTCACGCCCGCCTCCTGGAGCTGCTGCTTGAGCCAGTCGCGGCAGCAGGCCTCGGGCAGGCCGTAGCTGGCGCTGTCGGCCGCCGGGGTGCAGCGCCCTGCGCAGGCGCTGGTGGCGGCAGGGCAGCGGGGCACCCGCACCACGAACTGGTTCCAGCTGTGGCCGTCCGGTCCGGGTGCCGCCGGCACGAGGCCGGGCAGGCCCGCCAGTTCCCGCTGGTAGCGCTCGGCGATGGCCCGACGCCGCTCCACCCAGCCGGTCAGGTGGGGAAGCTTCACCATCAGGACCGCGGCCTGCATGGCGTCGAGGCGGCTGTTGTACCCGAGGTCGGTGTGCAGGTAGCGGCGGGGCATGCCGTGCACCGCCAGCTCCCGGATCCGCTGGGCCAGCCCGGCGTCCCGGCAGACCACCATGCCGCCGTCGCCCGCGGCGCCCAGGTTCTTGGTGGGAAAGAAGCTGAAGCAGCCGGCGTCGCCCCAGCCGCCCACCGGCCGTCCGGCCCAGCTGGCGCCGCTGGCCTGGGCGCAGTCCTCGATCACCCGCAGGCCGTGGGCGGTGGCGATCGCCAGGATCCGCTCCATGTCCACCGGCCGGCCGAACAGGTGCACCGGCATCAGGGCCCGGGTCGCGGGGGTGATGGCGGCCTCGATTGCCTCCGGATCGATCAGGTAGGTGTCCGGGTCCACGTCGACGAACACCGGCGTGGCGCCCACGGCGCTGATCGCTTCGGCGGTGGCGAAGAAGCTGAAGGAGCTGGTGATCACCTCATCGCCGGCACCGATCCCCAGGGCCCGCAGGGCCAGGACCAGGGCATCGGTGCCGCTGTTGCAGCCGATGGCATGGGGGACGCCGCAGGCCTCGGCGAAGGCGGCCTCAAAGCCGCTGATCGTGCTCCCCCCGATGTACTGGCCACTGCGCAGGACGTCCAGGACGGCCTGGTCGAGGGCGTCTCCGAGCTGGTGCAGTTGCTCGCTGAGACTGAAGGGGGGCACATGCATGGCGGCAACATTAAGCCTGCGGATCCGCCTGTCGCCGCCGGCCCCCTGGCAGATTCAGCCGCCGAACCAGGGGGGTTCGGCGCCGGCCCTCCACTTGATGTTGCAGCCGATCGCCGGCCGCTGCGGCTCCGGCACCGGCCGCCCCTCCAGCAGGGCCGCCAGGGCCGCCCGCAGATCGCGCCCATCGCAGGGCTCGCCGCCGGGACGGCTGCCATCCAGCTGACCCCGGTAGGCGAGGCGGTGGGCCCGATCGAAGAGAAAGACGTCCGGGGTGCAGGCGGCCCGGAAGGCCCAGGCCACGCTCTGGTCAGGGTCCTGCAGGTAGGGGAAGGTCCAGCCGCAGGCGTCGGCCTGGGCCGCCATCCCCTCAGGCCCGTCCTGGGGATGGCTGTCGGTGCTGTTGCTGCACAGGCCGATCAGGCCGGCCCGCCCCTCCAGGTCACCCTGCAGCCGGGTGAGTTCCGTCTCCACATGCTTCACGAACGGGCAGTGGGGGCAGAGGAACAGCACCAGCACGGGGCTCCCGGCCGGGGCTGCGGCTTCGAGCGCCCCTCCGGTGACTGGCCGCAGCCCGGCCCGCATGGCCTCCAGCGGCAGGGGTGTGCCGATGGGCAGCATGGTGGAGCTCGTCAGGACCATGGCTGTGCTGCCGCCCTTGCTGCAGAGCGGATGGGGGAGACCGGGCAAGGATCATCGCCGCCACCGAGTCTTCCCCGCCGTGCCGCCACCGTGCCGTCTGCTGGTGCTGCCGCTTCTGGCGGCCGTGCTCGCCGGCTGCGTGCCCGCCGATCAGCGCCCCAGCGGCCGGGTCTACCCCCTGCCTAGACACCAGCCCAATGACGGCCTCGCCGTGGTGAGCCGGCCCGGCGGCGAAGGCCTGCACATCTGGATCGAGACCGACACCGCGCGCCCCGGTGTCTGTCGGCCGCGCTGGCTTCCGGACGCCGCCCGGCTGAGGGGTGGCAACGGCCCCCAGCCCACCAGCTTCGGCCGGGCGCCACGGCAGGAATTCTTCCAGGCCCTGGACCGGGGGACGGTGCGTCTGGCCCTGCGCCGCCAGATGGAAGCGCTCTGCCGCCAGCGGGCCCCCGGCCGCACCTTCCTGTGGGAGCCGCCCCCGCGGACCGAAGCCGAGCACCGGCCGCCGGTCCTCCCCCTGCTGGAGGAACCCGATCTGCTCAGCGACCCGCGGGCGATCCGTCGGGCCGAAAAGCAGCTGCTGGGCCTGCCCCTCACCCCCGAGGACCTCGAGGAACCCGGGGAGACGGACCACGGGGGTTTGTGACGGCCGCCGCCGGGCGGCTCAGGCCAGGGCCGCGGCGCCCACATAACCCTCCGGCAGCCGCAGGGGCCAGACCTTCGGCTCCGGATCCCCCGGGGCCGTCGACGGGCCGAACAGACCCTGTCCCTGGGCCTTGAGGCGCGCCTCAAGGCGGCACCAGGCGGCCAGGAAGGCCGGCTCGCGCTGCTGTTCCGGCAGGGAGGCGATCGCTTCCCGTTCCCCCGGCGGCAGACAGCGGCGGGCGATGGCCTGCCACTCCGGCACCGGCCTTGGCTGCTCCACATCCACTCCCACCGGCCGGCGGGGGTGAAAGCCCAGCGCGATCAGGTCCCCGGAATGGGAGACGTTGAAGCGGAGGGGCGGCTCCCCCCCGTCCGGGCCTGGGGGCGGCGGGGCAGGCAGCTCCGGCTTGCCATGGGGACCCGTCTCCAGCACGAGGCCGGCGGGGTCGCACCCCAGCCAGCTGCCCAGGATCAGCCGCAGGGCACCGCGACCCAGCAGGAAGCGCTCGCCATCCCCCTCGACCCGCAGCCGCTCCAGCCGTTGCCGCTCGCCTGGATCCAGCAGATCCCCCAGGGGAGCGAGCAGCGCCCGGACGTCGGGATCGCGGCGATCGATCAGCAGCAGCAGCGGAGGCCCATCGGACCCGGGGGGGGGGCGGGGCGGCGCCATCAGGACCGGGCCCGCCCGGGATGGCCAGCGTCCAGGCTGGAGCAGGCAGGGGCCCCCCGCGGGTGGGGGAGAATCGCCGGACTGCATTCTTTCGCCCTCCGGCGCTCCGTTTCCCATGCTCCTTGATCTGCGCGGCAAGAAGGCTCTCGTCACCGGCATCGCCAACAACCGCTCGATCGCCTGGGGCATCGCCCAGCAGCTGGCCGCGGCGGGCTGCGAGCTGGGCATCACCTACCTGCCCGACGACCGGGGACGCTTCGAGGGCAAGGTGCGCGAACTGACCGCCCCCCTGAACCCCACCCTGTTCGAGCCCCTGGATGTGCAGAACCCGGCCCAGATCGAGGCCCTGTTCCAGCGCATCGCCGCGCAGTGGGGGACGCTGGATGTGCTGATCCACTGCCTGGCCTTCGCCGGCAAGGACGAGCTGGTGGGGGATTTCAGCGCCATCAGTCCGGAGGGCTTCGCCCGGGCGCTGGAGGTGAGCGCCTACTCCCTGGCACCGCTGTGCCGCCACGCCAAGCCCCTGTTCAGCCCGGGGGCCAGCGTGATCACCCTGAGCTACCTGGGCGCCGAACGGGCGATCCCCAACTACAACGTGATGGGTGTGGCCAAGGCGGCCCTTGAGGCCTCGGTCCGCTACCTGGCGGCGGAGCTGGGCCCGGAACAGCAGGTGCGGGTGAACGCCATCAGCGCCGGCCCGATCCGCACCCTGGCCAGCTCGGCGATCGGCGGCATCCTGGACATGATCCACAACGTCGAGGAGAAGGCCCCCCTGCGCCGCACCGTCACCCAGGACGAGGTCGGCGCCACCGCCGCCTTCCTGGCCAGCCCCCTGGCCAGCGGCATCACCGGCCAGGTGATCTACGTGGACGCGGGGTATTGCATCACGGGGATGTGAGCGCCCGACTGTTGGCTCTGACAGCGGGCCTGCAGCGGGCGCTGCCAACGGTTTGAACCTCGTTCAAGCGCCAATCTTCAGCGAAACAGGTTGTTTGGTGTTCCGCTACGTGCAAGATGCAGCATCAACGCTTATCCCATATTCTTCTGTTCTGGTTCGGTGATGACTGGGGGATCTACGGCCGCACCTATGAACAGATCGCCACGACCCTGAGCCGTTGCGACCATGTCAAGCAGGTCCTTGTCGTTCTGCCCTCCTCCAAGGGGGAGACGCTGGCCACATCCTTCCAGGTCATCTCCGACAGGCTTGCCGTCGCGCGTCTCTACTGGCGGCCGGGTGGCATCAGCCCCTTTCGGCTGCGAAGTCTTGGTTCACTGCTGAAGCTCCAGCGGGAGCGCATCGCCCTGGCGCGACGGATCCGATCCCTGGGGTTCCGGGAACGGAACACCCTGCTCTGGCTGTTCCCGCCCCATCCCGTGGTGGATGAACTGGTGCACCAGGTGCCTGCCGCGGCCCGGATCATCCAGATCGTCGATGATTTCACCTTGGTGGACAAGACCGACTGGTACTACCCCTTTGCCGTGGATCAGTATCCGCGCCTCGGATCCATGGCCGACCTGATCGCCGTCACCTCGAAGGCGAACGAAGAGAAGTTTTCACCCCAGGCTCCCTGTGTCCGCATCGATCAGGCCGTGAGCTCGGCGTTTCTGGCGGAGGCCTCTGATTTCAGGCCCGTCGGCCCCCAGCCGGTTCTGGGCTATGTCGGCACGTTCTGGGATCGCACGGACATCGATCTGCTGCGCAGGATCGCCCTGGAGCGACCCCACTGCCGGCTCCTGCTGGTGGGTCCCGAGCTCAACCGCCGCCTGTCGGACTCCGGCCTGCTCAGCCTCGGCAATGTGGAGTGGCTGGGAAGCCTTCCCAATGATCAGGTGCCGATCCAGCTGAAGCGCATGAATCTCTGCCTGATTCCCCATCTCGATACACCCTTCTCGCGCTCGATGAGTCCGCTGAAGCTCTTTCAATACATCGCCAGTGGCAAGCCGGTGGTCTCTTCTGCAGTGGAAGGTCTGGAGCTGGCCGATGATCTGATCCGGATCGCAAAGGATCCCGCCGACTTCCTGCAGGCCATCGATGAGGAGCTGGCCGCCGACAGTCCCGAGAAGTTCCGTGCACGTGTGGCCTTCGCCGCCGCCCAGACCTGGGAGAGCCGGGTGGACCGGATCCTGTCGGCCCTGCCGTCCCAGCCCTGAGCCCATGAGCTCCGCTCCCACCGGAGCGCGGCCCCGGGGCTTTGGCATGATTCAGTTCCGGCCCGTCGTCTTCGCTCGCGTGTCCATCAGCCCTCCGCGCACCGGCCCCCAACGCACTGGCGAGATCCATCGCGTCACCGGTGAAACCGATGTGCACGTGGCCCTCGATCTCGATGGCACCGGCCGCTGCCAGGTGGCCACCGGCGTGCCGTTCCTCGACCACATGCTCCACCAGATCGCCAGCCACGGCCTGCTGGATCTGGAGATCACCGCCCGGGGCGACACCCACATTGACGACCACCACACCAACGAGGACGTGGGGATCGCCCTGGGCCAGGCCCTGGCCCAGGCCCTGGCCGACCGCCGCGGCATCCGTCGCTTCGGCCACTTCCTGGCCCCCCTCGATGAGGCCCTGGTGCAGGTGGCCCTCGATTGCTCCGGCCGGCCCCACCTCAGCTACGACCTGGCCATCCCCGCCCAGCGCATCGGCACCTACGACACCGAACTGGTGCGGGAGTTCTTCGTGGCGGTGGCCAACAACGCCGGCCTGACCCTGCACATCCGCCAGCTGGCGGGGGTGAACTCCCATCACATCGTCGAGGCCGGCTTCAAGGCGTTCGCCCGTGCCCTCGACCAGGCGGTGGAGATCGACCCCCGCCGCGGTGGGGCCGTGCCCAGCAGCAAGGGGGTGCTGGAGCGTGCCGGCCATGCCGGTGCCTGACCGGCGGGCCGCCACTAGCATCGGGTGATCTGCGTACGGGTCATGCGTCCTGTCCTTCTGCTGCTGGCGGGTTTCACCGCCGCCGTTGCCGTGGCGGCCCCGGCCCGTGCCGCCGACTGCCTGCCGAGCACGGTCCAGGAGGCCCCCTGCGCCGTGTCCCAGCCCCCCTGCCCCGTGGTGGAGCTGCCCTGCGAGGGCTGATGGCGGGACAGCCGCCCACGCCTTCACACTCCGTTACGTGATAATCGGGATGGCGCGCTGCGCCGTTCTTTCCGTGGGCTGACCCGATGACCGTTGCACCCCCCGCCGCCGCGGCCACCCCTGCCTACGACCGCGCCGACTGGGCCAGCTCCTTCCGCAACGTCAGCGTCGAGCTCAGCGACGAGCCTCTCACCGCCGCCCGCGGTGCCATCCCGGCCGAGCTGAACGGCACGCTCTACCGCAACGGCCCCGGCCGGCTCGAGCGTGGTGGCCACTGGGTCCATCACCCCTTCGACGGCGACGGGATGATCACGGCCCTGCGCTTCGGTGAGGGTGGCGTCCGGCTCAGCAACCGCTTCGTGCGCACCGAGGGCTGGCTGGCCGAGGAGAAGGCCGGCACGGTGCTCTACCGGGGGGTGTTCGGCACCCCCAAGCCCGGCGGGCCGCTGGCCAACGCCTTTGATCTGCGGCTCAAGAACATCGCCAACACCCATGTGGTGCGGCTCGGCGACCAGCTGCTCGCCCTCTGGGAGGCCAGCTCCCCCCATGCCCTTGATCCCCACAGCCTCGAAACCCACGGGCTGACCCTGCTGGACGGGGTGCTCAAGCCGGGCGAGGCCTTCAGCGCCCACCCCCGCTTCGATCCCGGCCACCACGGCGCTCCCCGGATGGTCACCTTCGGCGTCAAGGCCGGCCCCCGCAGCACGGTGCGCCTGATGGAGTTCGCCGCCGACGGCCCCGGGGCCGGCACCCTGCTGGCCGACTCCAGCCACAGCTTCGGTGGCTTCGCCTTCCTGCACGATTTCGCCATCACCCCCAACTGGGCGGTGTTCCTGCAGAACGCCATCGACTTCAACCCCCTCCCCTACGTGCTCGGCCGCAAAGGGGCCGCCCAGTGCCTGAAGTCCCGGGCCGGCGCCCGTGGCCAGTTCTGGCTGATTCCCCGCCAGGACGGCGCCTTCGCCGGCCAGGAGCCGCGGGTGCTGGAGGCGCCAGAAGGGTTTGTGTTCCACCACCTCAACGCCTGGGAGGACGGCGATGCGGTGGTGGTTGACAGCATCTTCTACGCCGACTTCCCCTCCATCGGCCCCGACCAGGATTACAAGGAGGTCGACTTCGACCGCATTCCCGAGGGTCTTCTGGAGCGCTGCCGTCTCGATCTGGCCAGCGGCACGGTCACGGCCACGCGGCTGAGCGAGCGCACCTGTGAATTCGCCATGGTGGCTCCGGCCCAGGTGGGGCTCGAGAGCCGCTACGGCTGGATGGCGGTGGCCGAGCGGGAGCGCGGCAACGACCCCCTGCAGGCTCTGATGAAGCTCGATCTGGCCAGTGGCGAGTCCCGGGTCTGGAGTGCGGCGCCCCGCGGCTTCGCCAGTGAGCCGATCATGGTGCCCCGCCCCGGTGCGACGGCCGAGGACGACGGCTGGGTGCTCGGCCTGGTCTGGAACGGCGCCCGCAGCGCCAGCGATCTGGTGGTGCTCGATGCCGCCTCGATGGACGAGGTGGCCGTGCTGGAGCTCCCCCTGGCCATTCCCCATGGCCTGCACGGCAGCTGGGTGGCGGCCTGAGGCTGCGCCGTTCTGCCAGCGGCTGCGCGATCAGCGCCGCAGCAGCCCACGGGCACGGCGGGCCACCTTCCGGGCCAGGTTGAGCAGGGGCCAGAGCAGCGAGAGGGGAAAGGGTTGGCGGACCAGCGGGGTTTCGGCCTTGCGGTAATCCCTGTAGAGCCGCCGGTGGGCGTCCGGATCGGCGGAGCCGTCGAAAATGCTGTAGCGCAGGCCGATCTCCTCGCTGCCGGCCAGCCGCCGGTGGGGATGGGCCGCCAGGATCCGGTGGATGTTCTGGGTGTAGACGACCGGGCCGGTGGTGCAGATCACCGCCTCCCAGGGATGGGCGAAGGCGAAGGGATCGAAACGATCGATGTTGCGGAGCACCGCCGCGATCACGGCGGCCAGATAGGGATGGCCCGGGGAGGCGATCACGTGCCACTGCTGGAATTCACCCCCGGGGATGCCGGACAGCAGCCGGTGGGTGCCCCAGCCGGCATGGGGGCTGCCGGGGGCATGGTCCCACTGGCTCAGCAGGAAGGCATCATCATCCCGCAGCCCCTCCGAGAGCGGCCGGGTGACGCGGACCTTGACGTCCAGGTAGACGCCGCCGAAGTGGTAGATGCACAGATAGCGGAACAGATCGGCGCGGGCGGCACCGTAGGCAGGATCGATGCGCCGATAGCGGGCCAGGATCGCCTCGCCGTAGGTGTCGCCGATGAAGCGCTCTCGATCGTGATCGTCGTAGAAGCGATAGCTGAAGTCCGGGTTGAGGGCTTCGATCGCGCGGCAGTTCTCCTCCAGCACCGCCGGCATCCGGCTCCTGGTGCTGAATGTCTGGTGGATGATCCTGGGGATGCCGCGGCTGGCCGGTGGATGGGAGGCGAGGGACTCGGTGGAGAGCAGCCACGCGCTGGCCGGGTCCACCCCGCGGCTCTCCTTCAGTCGTTCGTTCATCTTCGACCGCATCGTCCGGCTGCGACAGGCCCGGACCGGCCTCAGCCGCGGGAGAAGCGGCTGAAGGTGGCGGGGGAGAAGACGTGACCTTCGGAGAGGGCGATGGCCACCACGGCATCGGTGTCGGCGGCCGCATCCACACGGGCCTTGAGAGCAGGATCGGCCGCCACCTTGGCGAGGAAGGCGGTGAGCTGGGATTTCGACATGGGACCATCGGCTACGGAATCTCCGTCCTACTCCCTTCCGGAGCGTGGCCCGGAGCCCGATCCGGTGTTCCGCTCCCGCCATGGCCTGGTTCATCAAGACCGAGACCTTCCGGCTTCCCCATGACGCGGTGATTCCCCACCTGCAGGAGCATCGCCGCTGGGTGGAGCGGCTGCGCCGGGAGGGCCGCAGGATCAGCAGCGGCTATCTGGTGGACGATCAGGGGCGGCCCGGCGGCGGAGGTCTGCTGCTGCTCGAGGCTCCCGACCATGACGCCGCCCTCGCCCTGGTGCTGCAGGATCCGATGGTGATCGCGGGGTGTGTGCACTGGCAGCTGCAGGGGTGGCGGCCGGCGGTGGGGGACCTGGCGGTGTCGTGATGACGGATCGACGTGTCCTGGTCATCTCGAGGATCGGCGTCGGCCCGCCCTACGCCGGCAACCGAAGCCGCATGGCCGCGTTGCTCGACGACCTGCGGGCCCTGGGCTTCGAGCTCCATTTCGCCGGCGTCGAGCTCTCCGCCGAGGAGAAACGGGAGACCCGCAAGGCTGTCGACCACTGGATCCACGACTTCGTCTGGCCCGAAGGTGGCCGGCGGCCGCTGGCCTCCCGGATCCGACAGCGACTTGTCGGGGCCTGGCAGCGGCTGCGTCGTCGCGGCGGGCCGGGGCAGGACCAGGGCCTCCCCATCGGCAACCGCCCCCTGGACGACTGGTTTCATCCGAGCTGGCTCGTGCAGGCGCGCCGCCTGCAACAGGTCGGCAACTACAGGCGCGTGCTGGTGTCCTATGTGATCCATTCCGCCTTCTTTGAGGCCTTCGACTCCAGCTGTCTGAAGATTCTGGATTGTCACGATGTCTTCACGGATCGGAATGCCATGCTCCAAAAGGCGCAGCTGGATCCTCAGGACTTCTGGATTTCATTGAACGCTGGCGATGAGCGCAGAGGATTACGGCGGTCCGATGTGATCCTCGGCATCCAGGAGCGGGAATCCAGCTATTTCCAGCACCTGACCCATGGCCGGCGTGTCGTCAGGACCGTCGGGCACATCATTGCATCCGATCCTTTGCCCTTCCCCGAAGTTCAGGCGTCCTCCGAAGCTGAGACTTTCGTCGTGGGTTATCTGGCCTCGGCCAATCCCCTCAATCGGGTGGGGCTGCGCTGGTTTCTCGAGGAGGTATGGCCGCTGGTCATGGACAGGGGTGGCCGCGGCCGGCTGGTGGTCGCCGGTGGGATCTGTGAGGCGATGGCCTTGCCTGAGGAGGTTGAGCTCCTAGGGATCGTTCCATCGCCCAGCGAGATCTATCGGTTGTCGCTGTTCATGATCAACCCCATGCGTTCCGGCACCGGCTTGAAGATCAAGACGATCGAAGCCATGGCCCATGGCCGGGCGATTGTGACCACGCCAGCGGGTGTGGAGGGGATGGCCCTGGCTCCGGGCGTTGCGGTGGCTGGAACGGCTGACGACTTCGCGGCGGCCATGCTCGCCTATCTCCGCGATCCTGCGGAGGCCCGAGTCGCCGGCGCCGCTGCCGCGGAGCACCTCGGCGGCCTGAGGCAGCAGGTGCGGAGCTCCCTGCTGGAGGCCCTCGACACCCCTCCGGTTCAACGGTTTCGGACGGTCTTCCGGTAGGCCGTGGCGATCGGCTGTGCCATGGCCTCCCAGGTCAGGGAACGGCCGAGGCGGCTGTTGTGGGCCCGCATCCCGCCGAGGTTGCGGGTCTCGATCCTGGCCAGGGCCTCCGGCAACAGGCCGGGGGCGAAGTATTCGGCCCCGGCATCACCCGGCAGGTCGTAGACCCTGGCGGCCTCCGGGAGCACCATGGGACAACCGAAGGTGAGCCCGAGCGAGACCACCCCCGAGGTGAGCGTGGCGGTGTAGGGCGCCACCAGCACATCCGCGAGGGAAAAGAGTGCGGACACATCCACGTCCGACACGTAGCCGATGCGCAGGCGAATGCGTGGGTCGCTCGCTGAGGCTTCGTTGAGCCAGTCCGTTGAGACTCCCGGGATGGGGGCCCCTGCGACCAGGAGCCTGTAGTGGGAGCCCGGCCGATGACGGAAGGCCTCCACAAGTGACTCGAGGCCTTTGTAACGACGGATGTTGCCGAAGAACAGAAAGGTGAAGTCGGCGTCGCTGATTTCGGTCTCCCTGGCCAGGGCTTCTGATCTTGATGGGTTGGCTGGGTAGTCCTCCGGGTAGCCGGCATGGGCCGCCACGATCGCTTTGCTCTGGAGCGAAACGCCGTATTCCTCTTCAGCTCGGTGAATCGATGATGCGCTGTGAAAATGAATGCCGTTGGCAAACCTGATGATCAGCCTTCGAATCGTTAACTCCCTGCCAGGGTCCGGGCATTCATGGCTAATCAGGTTGTGCACCGTCCAGAACAGTCTGCCTCCCCGGAGCCTGAACAATCCCAGGTCGAAAAACATCAGAACGTACCAGGTCAGGAATCGGATCCTGGAGTGGGCGTAGATGGCTTGATCTGTCAGGCCATTCAGCCAATGCAGATGAACGATTACAGTCCTGGAATACAACCGTTGTTGCCGGAGAAAAGCCCCGAAGAGTGGAGGGTGATCCTTGACGGTGACGCTGAAGCCCTGCTGGATGAGCGCTTCAGCAAGTCGCTTCTGGTAGGGGTTGAAGCGTCGCTTGTCGGGCAGGAAGACGACCCTTGATTCCTGCCGGCGCCCCCTCCTTTCTGAACCGGACATGGCTGGAGGGCAGGACGGTTTCATCCAGATCAAGGATACAGGCCCTGCCCTGCGTCGCGCCCGATCGGCAACCCACGCGCCCCATGTCGGAGGCGGCCGGTGTCTCCGACATGGGCTGGTCTCGGGGATGGCCGGGATCGGCACCTTTAGAATCAAGAATCAATGGCCTACTCGTCCTGCCGTGACTGATTCAGCCAGGACGACAGGCCAACTCCTGCGTCTGTTCGTTGTCGGTTCCGAAGAGCCCTATCACCAGGCTCTCTTTGAGGCGCTGGAGACAATCTGCACGGTGCAGACACTGGCCCCCCGGCTCAGCTGGCGGGGCTGGCTGCCCTCCTTCGGCCGGCATCGCCGGGCCTGTGACCTCCCCCGGGGTGCCTTCTCCCGTCATCGCTGGCTGGTTAGGATGCTCGCCCCCGTGGTGGAGCGGCGCCTGCTGGCGACCTACGGCAAGGCCGACGCCCTGATCATCACCGATCCCCACTCCTGGCCCTACGCGATTCATTACCGCGGCCTCGCTTCCGTCATCGCCTATCTCGTCAGCGATGACTACGCGGCTTACCCCCATGTCCGCCTCGATCAGGAACACGATCTGGTCCGCCATGCGGATCTGATCCTGCCGGTGTCGCGGCGCTTTGCCGAGGTGATCCGAGCGCGGTATGGCATCGAGGCGTCCCGGTTTCAGATCGTTCCCAACGGCATTCCCGCCTCCTGGCTGCCCGCCGAGCCTCCCACCGGGTTGCCGGCCCAGTCATCCCAGCGCCCCGCCCTGCCGGCGGATCTGGTGCCGGCCGATTTCCGGCCCCTGATCGGCATCATCGGCGTGATCGGCAGCCGCATCGACCTGGAGCCCATCGTGGCCGCCCACGACGACCTGCCGCAGCTCCGCTGGCTGTTCGTGGGGCCGGTGCGACGCCAGCTGCCCGGCCTCGCCCACCTCCAGAGCAGCCCGCGCTGTCGCTTTCTGGGCGCCCTGCCCTATGCCGAGCTCCAGGCCTGTTTCGCCACCCTCGACGCCGCCGTTCTGCCCCTTACTGACGGCGACATCAACCCCTGCAGCAGCCCCGTGCGTTTCTTCTCCCAGCTGCCCACCGGCCAGCCGATCCTCTACACCGGCACCTGCGCCCAGATCGCCGAAACCCCGCATCTGGCCTACCACTGCGCCGATGGGCAGGCCCTCACGGCCACCCTCGCGCACCTGGCCGCCAGCGGCTTCCAGGACGGTCGTGCGGCAGAGCGCCACCGCTTTGCCTCCGGATGCACCTGGCAGAAGCGGGCCGAAGCGATGGCCGACGCCCTGGCGGCAACGCTGGAGGCCCGCCGCCGCACCCCCTCAGCCCGTTAGGGCGCCGTTGGTGTTGCTCCAGTGCCGCCCATCAGCACCCGCAGCCCCGGCTCCAGCCGGGCGAAGGCCTGTCCCCGGTGGCCCAGCCGGCCCTTGAGGCCCTTGTCCATCTCCGCGTAGCTCAGGCCCGTCTCCGGCACCAGGAACACCGGGTCGTAGCCGAAGCCGCCGCTGCCCCGCGGGGCCTCCAGGATCTCCCCGTCGCAGCGGCCCTCCACCTCCAGTCGGATCGCTCCGCCGGGATCGGCCACGGCCAGGGCGGCCACGAAGGAGGCCCGGCGATCCGGCGCCAGGCCCTGGGCGCGCCGCTTCCTGTCGGCCTCGCCGAGCTCCTCCAGCAGGCGGGCGATGCGGGCGGGGTCGCTGTCGGCG
>NZ_JAYGHZ010000023.1:0-15124 GCF_034931285.1 Synechococcus sp. BA-120 BA3 | reverse complement strand
CAGGGCCCGCTGGCGGCGGCGATGCAGGCGGGAGCCGACCAGGGCCATCTGCTGATCGAAGGCCTCCAGCAGCTCCTGCCGCACGCCGGCGCCCAGGCCGCGGCGCAGCAGCTGGCTGCGCTGGCGCAGCAGCCGCCCGTAGCGGCTCAGGAGGGCGCCGTAGACCGGCTCCAGCTGCAGCACCACCCGGTCCAGCCACTGGCGCCGCAGGGCCGGCTCGCCCCGCACCAGGTCGAGGTCAAGGGCACTGAAGCCGACGCAGCGCAGGGGGCCGATCAGGTCGAGCTGCCGCTCCAGCCGCTTGCCGTTGCGGAACGCCTGGCGTCCGCCGCTGCGCCGCAGCTCCAGCTGCAGGCTGTCCGCCCCATCGGTGAGGGCGGACAGGCGGCTCCAGGGGTGCCCGTGGCCGATCAGATCCCGGTCGATGCTGCAGCGGTGGGAGCGCAGGCTGGTGAGCAGTTCCACCCCCTCCAGCAGATTCGACTTGCCCTGGCCGTTGCTGCCGATCACGAGCAGCCGGGGTGCCTCCAGCGACAGCTGCAGGCCGTCGATGTTGCGGAAATGCCGGAGGTCCAGGCGGTGCAGCCGGATGGTTCTGGGGCGGTCAGCCGCTAAGGTACCCCCATCGGCGGTCAAGGTTCCTCAGGGGGCCCCATCCACCGTGGCAGGGCATGTAGCTCAGTTGGATAGAGCGTCAGATTCCGGTTCTGAATGTCGGGGGTTCGAGTCCCTCCATGCTCGTCAGCCCAGTCCCTCCTCTCGACTGCTCCGCAGGTCGAGACCCATCGCCCGGATCCCCCCGGGATCGACCACGAACCCGGCCCGGGTGAGGGCCGTCACGGCTTCCGGCGGGGCGGACAGGGAGATGCTGCAGCCGCTCAGTTCCCGCCGAAGGCGGGCCAGGGCGGTCTGCACCAGGGCGCCGATGACCTCATCCCGGCAGGGATCGGCGGGATCGGCCACCAGGTCCCAGAGGTTGGCATTGAGGGCCTGGTCACTGGTGGCACGCACGAAACCCACCAGCCGGCCGCCGGGGTTGAGCACCACCAGATGCCAGGTGCTGCGGGCCAGCACCCGCTGCCAGCGCTCCGGGCTGCGGGGCGCATCGCCGCAGGCCACCAGCAGGAGGTTGAGGCCGGCGGGGTCGGGATCGTGCTGCTGCAGCAGGGCGTAGCCCTCCCGCAGGCGTGGGGTCGGGGGCTGGCTGCGGAAGGGGATCAACAGAGAGTCCAGGGAATCAGCCCGTGTTGCGCATGCCGGCGGCGATGCCGTTGATGGTCAGCAGGGCACCACGCAGCAGCTCGCTGCGGCTGTAGGTGCGGCCGTCGCCGCCACCCCCCGGCCCGTCGCCGGGCCCCTCGCTCATCGGCGGCTGCCGTTTCTGCTCCCGCAGCCGGCGCAGCAGCGCCACCTGCAGGTAGCCCAGGGGGATGATCGTGCGGTTGCGCAGGTCGACCGACAGCTGCAGGGCCGGGTCGCCGTCCAGGAGCCGGCTGTGGTTGCTGATGCGCAGCACCAGGGAGTGGGTGAGGGCGAACTCGCTGGCGATCGCCTCGAAGATCTGGGCGAACACCTCCTTGTTCTGGGGGCGACCCAGGGACCTGACGTAATGGCCGGCCAGCTCCAGGTCGACCTTGGAGAGGGTCATCTCCACCTTGGAGATCAGCATGCGGAAGAAGGGCCAGCGTTGGTAGAGCAGCTGCAGCAGCTCCATCTGCTCGCCGTCGGCATCGAGCTCGGCCTGCAGGGCCGTCCCCACCCCGTACCAGCTGGGCAGCAGGAAGCGGCTCTGGGTCCAGCCGAACACCCAGGGGATGGCCCGCAGGCTGGAGAGATCCTTGGCGCCGCTCTTGCGCCGTGCCGGCCGGCTGGAGATCTGCAGCTTGCTGATCTCCTCAATCGGTGTCACCTGCTGGAAGAAGGCCACCAGGTCCGGGTTGTCATGCACCAGGGCCCGGTAGTGGTCGCGGGAGCGGGCGGCGAGCCGCTCCATCAGCACGTTCCAGGTGGGGGTGTCGTCCACCGGGGTGCTCACCATGCTGTTCTGGAGCACGGCGGTGGTGACCGTCTCCAGGTTGTACAGGGCCAGTTCCGGCAGGGAGTACTTGGAGGCCAGCACTTCCCCCTGCTCGGTGATCTTGATGCGTCCCTTCAGGGTGCCGCTGGGCTGGGCCAGGATCGCCTGGTAGGCGGGGCCGCCGCCCCGGCCCACCGAGCCGCCGCGGCCGTGGAAGATGCGCAGGGCCACATCGTGGGCATCGGCCAGCGACTGCAGCGCGATCTGGGCCCGGTGGATCTCCCAGTTGCTGGAGAGGAAGCCGGAATCCTTGTTGCTGTCGGAGTAGCCCAGCATCACCTCCTGGAGGGGCTGCTCGCCGTCGCTGTTGCTGATCAGCAGCTGGCGGTAGAAGGGATCGGCGAACAGGCGCCCCATCACGGCCGGGGCCCCCTGCAGGTCCTCGACCGTTTCGAACAGGGGGATCACCAGCAGGGCCGATTTCTGGGCCATCGGATCCACCAGCCCCGCCTCCTTGGCCAGCAGCACCACCTCCAGCAGGTCCGACACCGTGTGACTCATGGAGATCACGTAGGTGCGGCAGATGCGCCGGCCGAACTCCTGCTGCAGCCGCTGCAGCATCCGGAACACGGCGAAGGTCTCGGCGGTGGGGGCGCTCCAGCGGGCCGCCGGCGGCAGCAGGGGCCGGCGGGTCTTGAGTTCGCTCAGCAGCCACTCCACCCGCTGCTCCTCGTCCATCTCGCCGTAGGGCACCGGCAGCAGCAGATAGCGGCTGAGCTCGTCGATGGCGTCGCTGTGGCGGGTGCTCTCCTGGCGAATGTCGAGGCTGGCCAGGGAGAAGGCGAAGATGTGGACCTGGCTGAGCAGATCCTGCAGTGCCTCGCAGCTCAGGCCGGTGGCATCGAGGCTTTCCTTGATCAGCTCCAGGTCGGTGCGGAACTCCTCGACCGAGGCGTAATGCAGCTCCTGGGGTGGGGCCGGCTCCATCAGGCTGCTCAGTCCGGCCTCGTAGCCGGAGGAGCCGTCGCAGGGGGATTCCCAGCCCGCCTCGGCCAGCTGCTGGTTGCGTTGCTGGGTGAGGCGCAGCCGCTCGAGGGTGTAGCTCAGCTTCAGCCGGTAGGGCTCGAGCCGGTAGCGGGCGGCGCGTTCCTCGTAGATCTCCGGGAAGCGCAGCCGGTCCATCTCCAGGGATTCCAGCAGGGCGGGGCTCACCTGGCTCCACTGCATCGAGATGCTGAGCTGGTCGCGCAGGACCGACACCGCCTGGACGTAGCGGGCCAGCATCAGCTGCCGCTGGAAGCAGGCCGTGCGCCAGGTCACGTCCGGTGTCACCGACGGGTTGCCGTCCCGGTCGGATCCCACCCAGGAGCCGAAGGTGCAGAAGGCGTCACGGGGGGGCTGCACGTCGGGGTAGCTGGCCGCCAGGGCGGCGCGGATGCGCTGGCGCAGCTGGGGCAGGGCGTCGAAGAGCACCTGCTGGAAGTAGTGCAGGGCGTAATCGACCTCGTCGATCACCGAGGGCTTGAACTGGTGCAGTTCATCGGTGCGCCACCACAGCCGGATCTCCTCCTCCAGCTGCTGGCGGAGCCGGTCGTTGTCGTCCGGGTTGCCCTGGCCGTTCACCTGCAGCTTCTGGATCAGGGCCGCCACCCGCCGCTGCTTGTGACGCACGGTGTGGCGCACGATCTCGGTGGGGTGAGCCGTGAACACCAGCCGGATGTCCAGTTCCCGCAGCAGGCTCTCGAGCTGGCCCGGCGGCACGTTCAGGGCCCGCAGGCGCTCGAACAGCTGGCGGAAGGTGGCCGGGTCGCTCTGGCTGGCCAGGGGCGGCAGGAAGGGGTCGTTGCTGGCGGGGGCGGGGGCCCGCTTGATGCTCTCGAGGTAGCTGTCCTCCTCGATGTGCTGCTCGAGGATGTTGACCAGCTGGAAGTAGAGGGAGAAGGCCCGGGCCGCGGCGATGCCTTCGGCCAGGTCCATGGCCTTGATCAGGGCCACGATGCCGTCGGTGTCGACGGCGGAGGGGGCCTCCGGGTCGAGGCCCGGCGCCACCGGACCGCTCAGTTCCTTGAGCCGCAGCAGCCGCTCCACCTGCTCGGGGGGGCATTCGCTGCGCAGCACCGTCTGCCAGAGGTCCTCCACCAGCTCCAGCCGCTCGGTGAGCAGTCGGATCACCCCGGGTGAGGCCTCGGCGGGAACGACCGAAGGCTCGGTCAGGAGTAGCCGCATGGGGGCGGTGGGCGCGGGGGTGCTGTTCATGATCCTCCAGGAACCTGGGCTGCTTCTGTCGCCAGCCATGCGTCCAGGGCCCTCTCCCGCCGTTCGAGAGCCACGGCCTCGCTGCCGATGATGGCACCGATGCTTTCCCCGCGCCCATGGCGCGCCAGCCATCGCATCGCCTGGTTGCCGCCGGCGAGCAGGTCGTGGAGGGGTGCGAGCCAGCGCGCCAGCCCCAGCTCGACCGCCAGAGGCGCCATCATCTCGAGCTCGGCGGCGATCCAGGCGCGGGCCTCCAGCGTTTCGCCGGTGCGCCAGTGCACCAGGCGGGCCTGGAGGCTGGAGCGGGCCGCCGCCCGGTCGTTGGCATCGGCGATGGCCTCCAGCTCGGCCGCCCCGAACCGGCTGGCGGCCAGGGGATCCTGGCTTGCGGGATCCTCCAGCAGCTGCTGCAGGCGCAGCTCGGTGAACGCGGTGACCGCCAGCAGCAGCAGCGGGTCGTCGATCAGGTCGCAGATGCGGATCTCGAGGCGGTTGAGGCCATGGGGGCGGTCGTCGCCGTTGGGCCGCACCGATGTCCAGAGGTGGCGAACGTTGCGCATCGCCCCGGCGGCCAGTTGCTCCTCCATCCAGTCGATGTAGTGGCGGTGGTCCCGGAACAGGGGCACCCGGGGCGGCGTGAGCGGGAACTGGAGCCAGCGCTGGGAGTGGGCCCCGGTGAGCTCCCCGTCGAGGAACGGGGAGCTGGCGCTGAGGGCCAGCAGCAGGGAGGCTTCGCAGCGCAGCAGCCGCAGGCCCGCGAACAGGGCGTCCATCGCCGTCAGGCCCAGGTTGATGTGGACGCTGGCGGTCACCACCCGGGTGCCGTAGGCGGCCTCGATGTAGGCGTGGTAGGGGTTGTCGGGGTCGGAACGCTCGAAGCGGCGGCTGTCCCCCAGGCTCAGGGTGCTGCCGGGCAGCAGGGTGAGCTGGCGGGGCTGGAGCCAGCGGCGCAGGCGCCGGCGCGGTTCCAGCAGCAGCTCCAGCTGGGCGATGTAGGAGGCCTCGGGCGGGGTGACGTACTCGAGGTTGCGGTGGTCCGGCTCGGTCATGAACCCCGCCAGCTCGGCGGCCGCTTCCGCGGAGCAGCCCACCACCGTGCCGTCGGCCCGGCCCGTGTACATCTCCACTTCGAAGCCCTTCAGCAGCAGGGGAGCGCTCATGGCGTCGCGCCGGCCCCGTCGGCCACGGCCGGCTCCAGGCAGGCGAGGGCCTTCAGCATGCCGCGTGCCTTGTTGCGGGTTTCCTGGTACTCCGCCTCCGGGCGGGAGTCGGCCACGATCCCGGCCCCGGCCTGCACCTGCACCCGCCAGCCACCGTCGGGGTGGGGGAGCACCACCATGGTGCGGATCGTGATGGCCGTATTCAGCGCGCCGGCCAGATCCACCGCCCCGTAGACCCCCGAGTAGGGCCCGCGGGCCTCCGGTTCGAGAGCATGGATCAGCTGCATGGCGCGGATCTTTGGCGCGCCGCTCACGGTGCCCGCCGGGAAGGAAGCCATCAGCAGGTCCCAGATGTCGTGATCCTCGGTCAGCAGCCCCTCCACCTCGCTGACGATGTGCATCACGTGGGAGTACTTCTCGATCACCATCAGTTCGGTGACCTGCACCGTGCCGGCCCGGCAGACCCGGCCCAGGTCGTTGCGGCCCAGGTCGACCAGCATCACGTGCTCCGCCCGCTCCTTCGGGTCGGCCAGCAGCTCCTCGGCCAGGGCCCCATCCTGCGCGTCATCGGCGCCACGGGGCCGGGTGCCGGCGATGGGCCGCAGGGAGGCCTTCACCCCTTCGGCGCAGGGCTCCGCCTTCACCATCACCTCGGGACTGGAGCCGATCAGATGCCAGTCGCCGAAGTTGAAGAACGCCATGTAGGGCGAGGGGTTCACCATTCGCAGGCTGCGGTAGAGATCGAAGGGGTCGTGGGTCACCCTGGCTTCGAACCGCTGGCTCAGCACCAGCTGGAACACGTCGCCGGCGGCGATGTGTTCGGCGGCGGCCGCCACGGCGCCCTGGAACTCCTCCTGGTCCCGGTTGCTCCGGGTGGCCAGCTCGGCGCCGCTGGCTTCGTGCCAGGCCAGCGGCTTGACGTGCGCCGGCAACGGGGCGTGCATGCGGGCCTCAAGGGCCTCGATGCGGGCCGCTGCCCGGTCATAGGCCTCACCCGGATCGGCACCCGCCGAGAGGTCCACGTAGGCCACCGCCGTGATCTGGCGCTTCACCTGGTCGAACACCAGCAGGCTGTCGGCCAGCATCCAGCAGCCGTCCGGCGGGGCCCCGTCCGGGGCCTCGTGGACCGGCACGCTGGGCTCGATCCAGCGGATCAGCTCGTAGCCCCAGAAGCCGAACAGCTGGGCCACCGTCGGCAGGCCCTCCACCGGGCCGGGGCGCAGGGGGGCCAGGGCCTCCCGCAGCAGGGCGAAGGGGTTGCCCTGGAGCTGTTCGCTGCGGCCATCCCGCCAGCGTTTCTCCCCCCGGTCGCCGCGGCAGGTGAGGGTCCAGAGCGGGTCAGTGACGACGAAGCTCCAGCGGCCCAGCTGCTCGCCCCCCTCGACCGATTCCAGCAGCACGCCATGGCTGCGGCCCGCCCCCACCTTCAGCCAGGTGGTCAGGGGGGTCTCCAGGTCGGCGGGCCAGCGCTTCCAGAGGGGCAGGAGATTGACGGCCAAGTCAGCACCTGCTTCCCCACCGGCGATGCGGGCGAGGAAGGCGCTGCGATCAGAACCGGGCATCACGGCGACGGGCAGGCAAAAAAAACGGGGCTCCCGGCCCCGCCGTTATAGGTGCTGGCCGGTCAGGCTCAGGCCTCGTGGGTGGCCTTGCCGCTGAACTTGAGGCTGGCGGGATTGGGGTTGGCGCCGATGCTGCGGGGGGTGTGGCCCACCATGGGGCGGCCTTCGTTGACCTTCTCGGGGAAGACGCCGTCCTTGGGGTGCAGGAATTCGGTGTCGCCGCCCGGGTAGATGCGGTAGATCTTGTAGTCCTCGATCCGGGGCTTGAACTTGGTGCGCAACTGGGTGCCCAGGGCCAGGCACTGCTCCTTGCGGGCGAAGTACATCAGGTTGTCGCCTTCGTGCATCTCGGCGGCGCCGCCGGTGGGGAGCTCGAACGCCTGGGCCTTGGTGCTGCTCCAGGTGATGGCGTACTTCTCCTCGGTTTCCGCCGAGTTGAGCAGGCCACCGGTGCTGCCGATGGACTTCGGAAGTTGACCGTGGAGGGCCGTATCAGGCATGGCTCGCAGACCGTTTCAGGCGGAAGCTAGCACCGTGTTTTTGGGCTTCCGGGGCCCCCCGGCGGACTCTTCACACCCGTCAACAAACCCGGCCGCCGCCACCTCAGCCGCCGCTCAGCCGCCGCGCTCGGCGGCCGGGAAGAACACCGTCAGGTTGCTGCCCCCCCGTTCCGTGAGCCGCCCCCCCAGGCGGTGGAAGAGCCTCTGGGTGGCCTGGCGGCTGAGCTGCAGGCTGCCGGTTTCCGGGTTCCAGCTCAGCACCGGACCCACCGGCATCGGCACGGCGGCCGCCAGCCCATCGGCCTCGCGGCTCTCGGGGTCGTCGCTGCTGAGCTGGAGCTTCAGCCGCGAGCCCGCCGGCAGCAGCCGCAGCCGCACTTCGCTGCCGCTGGGCAGGCTGCGGCTGAACCGGTCCATCAGGCCGCCGAGCATGGTCTCCAGCCGGCTGGGGTCGCTCATCACATGCGGCAGGTCGGCGGCGATCTCAAGCACCAGCCGCAGGTCGCGGCGCTCCAGCTGCCGTTGCCAGAGCTCCTCCAGCTGGTAGAGCAGCCGGCTCAGGTCCGTGCGGGCCAGTTCGCTGTCGCTCAGCGGCTGGCCGCTGCCCGGCTGGCGCTGCAGTTCCGCCGCCAGGAAGATCAGGCCGAAGCGGTCGATCTGTTCGCTGCACTCCCCGTCGATCTGCTCCAGCCGCTGCCGCACCACCGCCGGCAGGTCGGTGCGGCGCAGCAGCGAGCGGATCAGGGTGCGGATCGTGGCCAGCGGGGTCCGCACCTCGTGGGTGAGGGCCTCGAGCAGGGCCAGTTCGCTGCTCACGGCATCGCTGCCTTCGCTGCGTTTCTCGCCATGCACCAGCGGCTGAAGGGTGACGCTGGGGGCCATGGCGGCCAGACGCTGGGCCAGCAGGGGCCAGAAGCGGGTGCCCAGATCGGGATCGTTGCTGAGCGGGCCCAGCAACTGCAGGCGGCGGCGCAGGCCGAGGCCCGCGGCCGCATCGTCCTGGGCCAGGCGCCGATCGAGCAGCTCCAGGGCGGCCGACAGCGTCGGGGCGTCGAAGCGCACCACCAGCCGGCGCTCCTGCGGTGGGCCGTCGAGGGCCAGGGCCACCTGCAGCACCGGGGTGATCAGCACCAGCAGCGGATCGGTGCCGTCCTCCTCCCGCAGGCTGAGGCGGTGGAAGCCCCCCGGCCGGCCGGCCGTTCCCCGGGGGGGCCTGCCGTGGGGGTCTGTCAGGGGTGCCATCCCCGGCAGCAGCGGCAGCCCCGGGGGCATCAGGTTGCCCACCTCGGCGGGGGTCCAGACCCAGCCGTCCAGCCACTCCAGCAGGGAGGGTTCGTAGAGGGCCGGCAGGGGGGCCGCCAGCCACACCCCCGGCTGGGGAGGGGCGGCCCCGAGCAGGTCCGCCTGCACCGTGGCCAGGGCGGCCCACCATTGGCGCCGCACGCTGTCCTCATCCCCTCGCCCGGCCGGGACACCGGCGGCCAGCAGGCTGCGAAGGTCCCCCAGGCTCACCACCACCGTCGCTGGCTGCGGCTGCGACGGGCCACGGAGGCGCAGAGTCCGAGGCTGATGCAGTTGACGAGCATGGCCGAACGGCCGTAGCTCAGGAACGGCAGCGGAATGCCGGTGATCGGTCCCAGTCCGATGGTCATGTTGACGTTCACCACCACCTGGAACATCAGCATGGCGCCGATGCCCACCACCACGAGCGATTCGTAGTCACTGCCGGCCCGGCTCGCGATCTGCAGCAGGCGCCAGATCAGCACCACGAAGCCCACCACCACCAGCATCGAGCCGATGAAGCCGGTCTCCTCGCCCAGGGCGCTGAAGATGAAATCGGTGTGCTGCTCGGGGATGAAGCGCAGCTTGGTGAGGGAGCCGTTCATCAGGCCGGTGCCCCAGAGCTGGCCGGAACCGATGCCCACGGTGCTCTGCAGCAGGTGGTAGCCGCCCCCCAGGGGATCCTGGGCCGGATCGAGGAACAGGGTGAGCCGGGCCCGCTGGTGCGGGCGCAGCCCGTGCTCCCAGAGCCAGGGTGTCCCCACGGCGAACAGCCCCTGGACGGCCAGCACCAGGGAGAGTCCCACCGCCTTCCAGGGCAGAGAGCGCCACGCGACCCAGCCCATCAGGGGGATCCAGCCCAGCAGCAGCCAGGGCATGGTGCCGGCCATGATCGCCGTGAACAGGGGCGAGAGCAGCAGCAGCAGCCAGGTGGCGGGCATGCCCGACCAGAACAGCATCACCAGCAGCACCGCCCCGAAGACCAGCGACGTGCCGAGATCGGGCTGCACGAACACCAGCAGCCACGGCACGCTGATCATGGCCACGGGCCGCAGCAGATCGATCGGTCGCTCCACCGGGTACTTGGAGAGCACCCCCGCCAGCAGCAGGATCGCCGCCACCTTGGCGAACTCCGACGGCTGGACGTAGAAGCCGCCGATGTTGATCCAGCTCTGGGCCCCGAGGGCGCTGACCCCAATGATCCGCACCGCGACCAGGCTCGCCACCATCAGGATGTAGATCGGCCACTGGAAGCGGGCGATGCGCTCCAGAGGGACCCGGGCCAGCAGCAGGGCCATCACCAGGCCCACCGCCGCGGTGATCCAGTGCTGGTACCAGTCGGTGGTGGCCTGCTGGCGCTGGGTGCTGGCGATGAGGACGCCCGCCAGCAGCGTCAGGGCGATGGGGATACCCCAGAGGAGGGGATCGAAGCCGGGGCCGCGCCGCTTGGCCCCCTTGGCGGCGAACCCACCGCGCCGGGGGCTGAGAACCGCCATCGCTTCAGGCGAGCGCCGGGCTGAGGGCGCAGCTGGCGCTCAGGCGCTCGGCCAGCTCGGTGAAGGCGCGGGCGCTGGCCGAGTCCGGTGCCGACAGCACCACCGGCAAGCCCCGCTCCCCGCCCTCGAGCACGGGCATCTCCATGGGCAGCTGGGCCAGCAGGGGCACGCCGGCCTCGTCGGCCAGCCGCTGGCCGCCGCCGCTGCCGAACAGGGCGTAGCGGCGATCGGGCAGATCCGGAGGGATGAAGGCGGTCATGTTCTCCACCACCCCGAGCACCGGCACGCCCATCTGCAGGAACATCGCCAGGCCGCGGCGGGCATCCTGGAGCGACACCAGCTGGGGGGTGGTGACGATCACCGCGCCGGCCATCGGCACGGCCTGGGCCAGGGTGAGCTGGGCGTCGCCGGTGCCGGGGGGGAGATCCACCACCAGCACGTCCCGTTCGCCCCAGTTCACCTGATAGAGGAACTGGCGGATGATTCCGTTCAACATCGGCCCGCGCCAGACCACCGGCTGGTTCTCCTGGATCAGCAGGCCCATCGACACCATCACGATGCCGCAGGTCTCGATCGGCTCCAGCACCTGGTCGTTGCCGCTGCCCGACACCTGGGGGCTGCGGTCGGCCACGCCCAGCATGGTGGGGGCATTGGGCCCGTAGATGTCGGCATCGAGCAGGCCCACCCGCAGGCCGGAGGCCGCCAGGGCACAGGCCAGGTTCACCGCCACGGTGCTCTTGCCCACGCCCCCCTTGCCGCTGCTGACGGCGATCACCTGACGCACGCCGGGGATGCCCTGCCGTTCCGGCAGCTGGGTCCCGCCGGGGCCGTGGCCGGCGGCGCCGATCGGGCCTGATGACGGGGCGGCGGCGGGCTGGGCCAGTTCGATCTGCACGTCGTTGATGCCCTCCACGGCCAGCAGGGCGCTGCGGGCCTCGGCGGCGATGCGCTCCCGCTGGCTGTTGGCGAATCCGGGCAGGGCGAGGCGGAACACCGCCCGGCCGCCCTGCTGTCTCAGGTCGCTGATCCAGCCCAGCTCCAGCAGGCTGCGGCCACTGCCGGCGTCGCGGAGCGGCTGCAGGGCCTCGAGGAGGGTGTCGGCGCTGGCCATGCGGCGGCGGCAGGGTCGGATTGGGGGCGATCCTAGGGGCGGCCCCTTGCCCAGCCCGTGACAGACGCTCTCGAACCCTTGTGGGACCCCCCGACGGGCTGAAAAGGTGTGCGGATGTTCCGCGTCCGCCGCGCTGCCGTTCCATGGAGATGCCACCTGCCGATTCCCGCAGCCGCGCCAAGGCCCTGCTGACGGGCCTGCAGGATTCGATCTGCGCGGGTCTCGCCAGCCTCGATGGCGGGGCTGACTTCGAGGAGCAGAGCTGGGAGCGGCCGGAGGGCGGCGGCGGCCGCTCACGGGTGATGAAGGACGGCCGCGTGTTCGAGCAGGGCGGCGTCAACTTCTCCGAGGTGGAGGGCGAGCGGCTGCCGCCCTCGATCCTGTCCCAGCGCCCCGAGGCGGAGGGCCACCGCTGGTTCGCCACCGGCACCTCGATGGTGCTGCACCCCCGCAACCCCTACGTGCCCACGGTGCATCTCAACTACCGCTATTTCGAGGCGGGGCCGGTGTGGTGGTTCGGCGGCGGCGCCGACCTCACTCCCTATTACCCGTTCCTGGAGGACGCCCGGCATTTCCACCGCACCCTCAAGGGGGCCTGCGACGGGGTGGATCCGGCTTACTACACGGTGTTCAAGCCCTGGTGCGACGAGTACTTCTTCCTGAAGCACCGGGGCGAGACCCGCGGCGTGGGTGGCATCTTCTACGACTACCAGGACCCCGGCGGGGTGCTCTACAAGGGGGGTGACCCCGAGGGGCCGGCGGCGGCGGCCAGCGCGGCCGTCGGGCCGCTCCACCAGAACTGGGAGCAGCTCTTCGCCCTGGCTTCGGCCTGCGGCCACGCCTTCCTGCCGAGCTACGTGCCGATCGTGGAGCGACGCCAGGGCTTGCCCTGGGGCGATGGGGAGCGCCAGTTCCAGCTCTACCGCCGCGGCCGCTACGTGGAGTTCAACCTGGTCTTCGACCGGGGCACGATCTTCGGCCTGCAGACCAACGGCCGCACCGAATCGATCCTGATGTCACTGCCGCCCCTGGTGCGTTGGGAGTACGGGTACACGGCCGCCGCAGGCAGCCGCGAGGCCCTGCTGACCGACCTGTTCACTCGTCCGCAGAACTGGCTTGAAGACCCTTCCCTGGAGGAGCGCTGCCGACCCCACCAGGCGGTGGGCTGAGCGGCATGGCGGTGGCCGGGCTGCGGCCCAGCCCCACCTCGAGGGCGGTCACGATCCGCTCGGCGATGGCCAGCACCGTGTCGGAACGGGTGGCCGGGTTGCGGAGCGAGCGCTCCAGCTGGCCCTCCAGCTTGCCCACCTCCAGCAGGGCGATGCCGCGCCTGGGCCCACCGAGGCCACCCCGGAAGGCCATGGGGAACCCGCCGAAGGCCGCGGCCAGGCTTTCGTCGAGGGAGCTGAAGGGGCGGTGCAGGGGTGGGATCAACCCCGATCCGATGCCGTCGGGGCCCCAGGCGTCGAAGTGGATCTCCAGGGCGTAGCCGCCGCTGGCGGCGTGCTGACGGCCCACGCTCCAGTTGGTGCTGGGGTGGTTGCCATCAGGGATCGTGCGGAAGGGGGGGCGGTAGGAGCTGATGCGCAGCCCCCGCTGGCGGCCCAGGGTCACCACCGCCTCGGCGACGACCATGTTCCAGTAGAGCTCGTCGCTGATGCCGGGAAACATCGGCGGCGCCCCCGCAGCCACGGCGGCGCCGCTGGTACCGGCGCCGTTCATCCCCTGGGAATCGGCATGGCCCGCCAGCACCAGGATGGGGGTGTCCGGATCGACGGGGCGGATGCCGATCCAGTCCCGGCCCAGGCGGCTGCGGGGACCGGTGATCGGATCGAAGCCAGCCAGTGCCGGCGCCTGGATCCGGCTGGCCGGCAGGGCCGCGTCGGCGGCATGGGCGAGCGGTGCGAGCTGGCCGAGGCTGCCGACCAGCAGGGCGGGCCCCAGCAGCCAGGTCGGGAGAGGGGAACCCATGGGTTCAGATCGGCGAGGAGAGCAGGGAGCCGTCGCTGGCCAGCTGGAGCCCGGGGCCGAGTTCCCGCTCGATGGCGATCAGTTCGTCCCGGTGGGCCCGCAGGCGCAGGGTGCTGCCGCCGTCGCTGTCGCCGCTGATCAGGCGCAGCTCCAGGCTTTCGGGCCGGGCGGCCCGGCGTCGGTAGATCACCCCGGCCAGGGGCCCCACCAGGGCCAGCAGCAGGGGCCACCAGCCGAGGGAGGGCAGCACCTGGCGCAGCACCAGGCCCAGGCAGGCGGCCCCGACGCTGCCCAGCAGCGAGAGCAGCAGGGCGAGGGGCAGGCTGGAGCGCACCTGGCCGCGGAAGCGCAGCAGCTGGCGCTCGGGATCGCCGGCCTCGGTCCGCCAGCCCCGTGCGGTGAGCCAGTCGGAGAGGCCCTCGAGCACCTGCACGGGCGGCTGCGGGGAGTGCACGTCCACCACCGTGGTGCGGTCCTTGCTGGCGGCCCTCAGAAAGAAGACCAGGCCGATGGCCATCAGCAGGGTGAGCAGGAGGGTGGAACCCAGGGTGGGCATGGCGGCGCGGCCTTTCGGGCTCGCATTCTGGCCTGAGTGGCCCGGTCAGCGGCCGCCGTGGGCGACGATGGCCGCCAACCCCCTGCTCCCCCATGGCCCAGACCCCTTCCAGCGGCAGTGCCAGCCCCGGTCCGCCGGCCCGTTTCGCCGTCTTCGACCACGACCTCGACGCCGCCTGGGGGGAGCTGTTCGGCCAGGCCCGGGCCCTGGCGATCGACACCGAGGCCATGGGGCTGATCCATGGGCGTGACCGCCTCTGCCTGGTGCAGATCTGCGACGACCATGACAACGTCTGCTGCATCCGGGTGGCCCGGGGGCAGACGGAGGCGCCGCGGCTGAAGGCCCTGTGCGAGAACCCGGCCATCGAGAAGGTGTTCCACTTCGCCCGCTTCGATGTGGCGGCGCTGGCGGAGAACCTCGGCATCGCTGTGGACCCCGTCTTCTGCACCAAGGTGGCCAGCCGCCTGGCCCGCACCTACGCCCCGCGCCATGGCCTCAAGGACGTGGTCAACGAGCTGGTGGGGGTGGAGCTCGACAAGCAGGCCCAGAGTTCCGACTGGGGCCGGGTGGAGGAGCTCAGCGACACCCAGCTGGCCTATGCCGCCGGTGACGTGCGCTGGCTGCTGGCCGCCCGGGACCGGCTGGAGGTGATGCTGCGCCGCGAGGAGCGCTGGGAGCTGGCCCGCCGCTGCTTCGCCTGCGTGCCCGTCTTCTCCGCCCTCGACCGGCAGCGGTTCAACCAGGTGTTCGAGCACTGAGGCGGCGCTCACGGGGGCCGGCGGCTGCGCTCAGTCCTCGATCATGAACATGTCGTCTTCCCCGACCGAGCGCAGCTGGCCGTCGAACAGCTGGCCCCGGTCGAGGCCGCTGGCCCTGGTTTCCTCCAGCAGCCGCTCCGCCAGGGCCAGCTTGGCGGGGGTGTCCCGGAGCCCTTCCTTGGCCGCCAGGATCTCCACCCGCCGGCGGGCCGCCGCCAGGCTGATGCCCAGCTGGGTGGCCAGATGACCGCAGGCGGCGTTGAAGCTGCGGTCGGGGATGCCGGGCATCGGTGCGGAGGACAAGGGGGCGGTCGGCCCCATCATCCCCCTACCCCGGCAGCAGCCGCTCCCGGATCAGGGCCGCCAGCCGGGCACTGCCGCCGGCCGGTCCCATGCGGCGCCGGCCGATGCGGCCCAGCCGGGCCCGCTCCCCCACGTGCAGATCGAGGTCGGCGA
>NZ_JAYGHZ010000022.1:10954-15158 GCF_034931285.1 Synechococcus sp. BA-120 BA3 | reverse complement strand
GGGCGTGGCGGTGGCGGCGGTGGCGAAGGGCACGGCGGCGACCGGCGGGCTGCCGTCCGAGCGTAGGCAGGCCGGCCCGCGCCATAGGAAGATGCCGCCTGGCCCCGCTGCACGCCTCCCGCTTCCCACCCATGGTCCAGGTCAACGACAGCTACCTCCGGCTCAAGGCGGGCTACCTGTTCCCCGAGATCGCCCGGCGCGTCAAGGCGTTCACGGAGGCCCATCCCGAGGCGGCCGTGATCCGCCTGGGCATCGGCGACGTCACCGAGCCTCTGCCGGCGGCCTGCCGGCAGGCGATGCAGCAGGCGATCGAGGCCATGGGCACCCGGGAGGGCTTCCACGGCTACGGCCCCGAGCAGGGTTACGGCTGGCTGCGGGAGGCGATCGCCCGCCACGACTTCCAGGCCCGCGGCTGCGAGGTGAGCGCCGAGGAGATCTTCGTCTCCGACGGCTCCAAGTGCGACAGCAGCAACATCCTCGACATCCTCGGGGCCGGCAACCGGATCGCCGTCACCGATCCGGTCTATCCGGTGTATGTCGACAGCAACGTCATGGCGGGCCGCACCGGCGACGCCGACGGGGGCGGCCGCTACGGGGGCCTCACCTACCTGCCGATCACGGCGGCCAACGGCTTCGTGGCCCCGCTGCCGGAGGAGCCGGTCGACCTCATCTACCTCTGCTTCCCCAACAACCCCACCGGCGCCGTCGCCACCCGGGAACAGCTGAAGCAGTGGGTGGACTACGCCCTGGCCAACAACGCCCTGATCCTGTTCGACGCCGCCTACGAGGCGTTCATCTCCGATCCGGAGCTGCCCCACTCCATCTACGAGATCGAGGGGGCACGGCGCTGCGCGATCGAGTTCCGCTCCTTCTCCAAGAACGCCGGCTTCACCGGCACCCGCTGCGCCTTCACCGTGGTGCCCCGGGGACTCACCGGCACCACGGCCGCCGGCGAGCCGGTGGAACTGTGGGGCCTCTGGAACCGGCGCCAGAGCACCAAGTTCAATGGCGTGAGCTACATCGTGCAGCGGGGCGCCGAAGCCGTGTACTCGCCGGAAGGCCAGGAGCAGGTGCGGGCCCTGATCGGCTTCTACATGGAGAACGCGGCCATCATCCGCCGCGAACTGGAGGCCGCCGGGCTGCAGGTGTACGGGGGCCAGCAGGCCCCCTACGTGTGGATCAAGACCCCCGAGGGTCTGGATTCCTGGGGCTTCTTCGACCACCTGCTCAACCAGGCCCATGTGGTGGGCACCCCCGGCAGCGGCTTCGGCGCGGCGGGCGAAGGCTATTTCCGCCTCTCCGCCTTCAACTCCCGCGCCAACGTGGACGAGGCGATGCGCCGGATCCGGGCTCTTTAGAGTTGGCCCCTGTCAGGACCGGAGCGGCCATGCCCATGACCATCCCGCCCTTCGCCAGCGGCTCCACCGCCCCGGCGGCCACCGAAACCCCGTCCCGCTCGCCGGGGGGGGCCGCCGTGATCGAGAAGGCGCCGGAGCGGGTGCGCAAGACCTCGCCCCGCTACAAAGTGCTGCTTCACAACGACCCCGTGAACAGCATGGAGTACGTGGTGAACACCCTGCGCCAGGTGGTGCCGTCCCTCAGCGAGCAGGATGCCATTGCCGTCATGCTGGAAGCCCACAACACGGGGGTGGGCCTGGTGATCGTCTGCGATCTGGAGCCGGCGGAGTTCTACTGCGAAACCCTCAAGGCCAAGGGCCTCACCAGCACGATCGAGCCGGAGAGCTGAGTGATCCGCCGTTGGATCGGAACGCTCCTCTATGTGCCCGTGCTCTATGGCCTGGGCTGGCTGCTGGTTCAGCCCCTGGCCCTCATCGCCCCAGCACTGCCGCGGGACCGACTCGATCTGCTCGGCACGGCGATGGCGCTGCTGCTGCTGCTGCTCAGCCTGCCCGCGTGGGTCAGGCGGATGTGGGGAGCGCAGCAGCCCTGGCGGCAGCTCGGGGTTGTGGCTGCCCCGGCCAGGGTGACGCGAGCTTTCGTGCGGGGAGTGCTCAAGGCCGCCCTGCTGCTGGCCCTGGTGGCGGGGATCCTGCTGATCAGCGGTCAGGCCGGCTGGCAGGGGCAGCTCAACGCCCTCCAGCTCCTCAATGCCCTGGCCCTGCTGCTGGGGGTGGGGTTCGCCGAGGAGCTGCTGTTCCGCGGCTGGCTATGGGGTGAGCTGGAACGGCACTTCGGCAGGAGCCGGGCGCTGTGGGGGCAGGCCCTGGTGTTCAGCCTGGCCCACACCCGGTTCAACCTGGGGCCCGCCGGGGCCCTGGGGCTCCTGGGGGGACTCACGATGCTGGGCCTGGCACTGGCGCTGCAGCGGCGAGCCGATTCCGGGGTGCTGTGGGGCGCCGTGGGATTGCATGGCGGCCTCGTGGGCGGCTGGTTCCTGCTTCAGGGGGGGGGGCTGACGCTGGCCCCCGAGGCCTCCGCCTGGCTGGTGGGCCCGGGAGGAGCCCATCCGAATCCGATCGGTGGCGCGGTGGGCTGGCTCGGACTGGCAGTGCTGCTCTGGGTGCGGCGGCGGTGGTGGCCGGCGATGTCCGCTGCATCAAGCAGCGAAGCCACTCCCTAATCCTTGAGAACGCCAAGGAATTCAGGAATTGGTGTGGTGATCAGAAGATGACGAAGCTGGCCGCTGTCAGCGTGGTGCCCGCCAGGCCCGAGAGGGTGGCAAAGGCTATGGAGGAGCCCGTAGCGGGACTGGAGTAAAGCAGCTCAAGATCTGTGCCGTTTGAGACCTGAATGAGGCCTGTAAGTCCGTTCGCGGAGAGACCCGTGAAGACGGCATCGTCAAGCCAGACTTTGTCGCCCTGGGCCACCGAGAAATTGGTGATCCTGTCAACGTTTCCGGCCGCGTCCAGGGGGGGTGGCGAACACGAAGACATCAGCCATTGGACCACCGGTAAGGGTGTCGTTACCCAGATCACCGCTAATCCAGTTGCTGGCGGCGGGTTCGCCGACTGCGCTGAGGTCATCATTCTGAACGCCACCAACACGGAGTTGATCAAACGCTACGCCATTGATCGTGTTGTGACCGAAGACCAGCTCAGAAGAGGAGGCAAGAGCACTCTTTACGGCAACACCACCATTGAAGGTATTGCCACGAACTTCCAGGAGGTCCTGAAGCTGCGCAGCCGGTAAATCGGAACGAATCAACGTCCCATAGCCGCCATTGAGGATGTCAAAGTCATTACCGATGACCGACGTCTTCAAGGCAGGTAAAGGCCCCTCCTTGGCGAGATAGTCCCGCCATACCGTTCCTTGGTCACCAAGGAGATAAAGATAGTCAAAGAATGCACCGTCGCTGAGTCGGTTGTTAGCGAATGTGCCACCAGCATTGTAGAAACGCTCTCCTCTGGGGTTGTCCTCTGGAGCCAGCCCATCATCCTGCTTGATCAAGCCAGCACCAACAAAGAGATTAAAATCAATAACCACATCAGGCGTAAACAGCGCAATCACGGAAGAACTGTAACCAGCCTCGAAGAAAGAACTATTTCGGACTTGCAGGTTTCGTCCGCCCTCCATGAACAGAAAAATCCTCCCCCCGTCCCGGCTGACGGTGAGTAACCGTACTGACCTTCCAACTTAACGACAACCCCATCCAGCAAAACATCTTTGGAACCACTGATATCCATGTAGGTTCCGTTGACCCCCACACCACCTCTGTGTCGACCCGAGAACGCGACATCGACAATCGAGAGTCCAACCATTGTGGGCCTGGCCGGGTCATAGGGAAGACTGCCCCTGCTGGGAGCAAGGAGATAACCTTCAGCTGCTGCGTCATAGCTGAGCCCAAGGCTCTCCAGTGTGAACCCCGCCGGAGGCTGACCATCAGCCTGGAGGGTATGCAGGCGCGGGTTACCGACGATGACGGTGTCTGCCGAGCCGGCTCCCTTGATGGTGACGCCGGATAGGGAAAACCCCGTAAATGAGGCCGGAGATGTTCCTTTGACAGCTGGAGAGGAAGGGTCAGCGTCCGACTTTGTGATGTTGAAGGTTCCCGCGTCGAGCTCAATCAGGGAATTCGCCGCTGCCGCCCGAATGGCCGAACGGATCGTTGGATAGGCTTGGGTAGCTATCCTGATCCCCGTTGGTCCTGATGTCGGTGGCAGCTGGCTGGTCAGCGGCGTGCCCGTGGCATCCACAAGGAACTGCTGCTGGAGCTGCAGACCCTCGGAGCTGGAAGGGCTGAAAA
>NZ_JAYGHZ010000022.1:0-10854 GCF_034931285.1 Synechococcus sp. BA-120 BA3 | reverse complement strand
TCCCGTTACCCCGGATGTAGTTCCAGTTGGCTCCCACCGTCCACGTGTGCAGCCTGCCGGTGGCGAGCTCCTTCCAAAGCACCCGGTTCTGATCAGGCGCAACGGTCTCGGCGGCGAGTATCTTCCAACCGGGAAACTGGGAAGCCCTGAGCTGGGAACCCTGAAATGTGATGGCGACAGTGACGCCGTTGATCTGAACGGAGACCCGATCGGTGGCGGGGTCGCGCAGCAGCCGGACGGTGCCGTTGGGATCGATCACCTGCAGGGTGCTGCTGGTGTCCGTGCCGCCGGTCGGTGGCGGCTGGCTGGTCAGCGGCGTGCCCGTGGCATCCACAAGGAACTGCTGCTGGAGCTGCAGACCCTCGGAGCTGGAAGGGCTGAAAATCCCGTTACCCCGGATGTAGTTCCAGTTGGCTCCCACCGTCCACGTGTGCAGCCTGCCGGTGGCGAGCTCCTTCCAAAGCACCCGGTTCTGATCAGGCGCAACGGTCTCGGCGGCGAGTATCTTCCATCCGGGAAACTGGGAAGCCCTGAGCTGGGAACCCTGAAATGTGATGGGGGTAGTGACGCCACCAGCCGATGTAGCAACAAATACCAGACCCGTCCCTGAATCGACCCAGAGCTGGATGTTTCCATTGGGGTCGAGAAGGGTGGTAGACATCGCCGCGCTCCGGATACCCAGACAATGTCAATGAGCATAGTCTGAGCAGGCTTTCACCATTCCCTCACGACTCTCTGGTCAAGTCGTTGCCCCGTCGCTCCAGCCGGGAGGTCATCGACAAGGGCGAACCATGCTTTGCACGATCACCACCGGAACGTAACCAGAAACAGATCACCGAAGAAACTTGACGTTCTTCAGCGACGTGCGAAGCCGATGCCACTAAGCGGCTGCTCCGATCCAGCCGGCGACGGGAAAGGCGTGTGTCAGCCAGCGATGGGGAGCGGGTCGGGCCGCCTGCCGCTGCGAGGTTCAGGCATGGCCCCGTCTCTAGGCCCGATCGACACACGAATGGTCTCCACGCAGGCGGCAGAGAGTCACTCCGTCCAGCCACGACAAGATGTGCGATTCCATGCCGTCCCCTCCGCACACCCCACCAGCTCAAATGAGCCTGAGGTTCTGGGTGATGCCCGCTCAGCTCACCGCCGTGGCCAGGGCCCGGCGCCCCTCCACCGGCGCCCGCAGCGCCTCATCCAGGGGAGCCACGCCGTACTCCCGCTCGAGCAGGTCCATCACGGTGCGGCCGAAGTCGGCCGGGTTGCGCTCGAAGGCCTCCAGGCAGATCCGGCCGAACACCCGACCCATCGGTTCCGGGTTCCAGAGCAGCTTGCGGGCCGTCCAGGGCATCAGGCTCATCGGGTCGTAGCCGGGCTTGAGCATCCCCTGGTCGAAGGCGTATTGCTCCAGATGGGTGTGGGGCTGGAGGCCGATGAAGAAGATCGCCGGCTCCACCAGCCGGGCACCGAAGATCCGCTCCAGTTCCCGGTGGTAAGCGATCGTCTGGCGGATGGTCTCGGGCCGTTCATCGATCACGTTGAACGAGTAGTTGACGGAGACATGCTCACGGAAACCGGCCGCCGCCAGCAGCCGGCAGTTCTCCAGCACCGTGCGCAGGTTGTAACCCATGCGCATCTTGCGCACGAGCTCCTGGGACCCTGAGGTGATGCCGATCTCGAAGTAGCTCATCCCCGTGGCCACCATCAGCTCGGCCAGCTCGGCATCGAGGTTGTCGGCGCGGATGTAGGCGGCCCAGCGGATGTCCGTGAGGCCCTCCGCCTGAATGGCCCGCAGCAGGTCCTTGGCGTCGTCGATGTAGCGCCGGGCCGGGATGAACTGGGCATCGGTGAACCAGAAGCCCCGCACGCCACGGTCGTAGAGCTGGCGCATCTCCCGCACCACCTCGGCGATGGGGTTGACGCGCACGGCCTTGCCCTCCACCACGGTGTAGACGCAATAGCAGCAGTTGTGGGGGCAGCCGCGCTTGGTCTGGACCCCGACGTAGAAGTCACCGCCGTCGAGGTACCAGTTCAGCTGGGGCCAGATGGCTTCGATGTAGGCGTAGTCGCAGGCGGTCTTCTCCAGGCCAGCCGGCTGCTCGTGGATCAGGCCCGGACGGGGTGCCTCACCGACCACATAGCAGCGCTCCCCCGCCAGCGAGTGGCCCCGGATCAGCTTCTCCAGCAACCCTTCCCCTTCCCCCACCGACACCACCGAGCCCGTTGGCAGGCCGCGGCCCAGCTGCTCGTAGAAGACGCTGACCGCCCCGCCGCCGATGACCACCCGGGCCCCGGGGTGGTGGCGGCGGGCGCGCCGCAGGCCCCGGCGCACCAGCCGCAGGTTGCGCCACAGCTCGCCGTAATAGGAACCCATCAGCCGCAGCCCGCCGATCGCCCCCCGCAGGCGCTTGAGGGGGTTGGCGGAATAGAAGACCTCGAAGGAGTTCTGCAGCGGGTTGCCGCCCCGGCCATCGACCGGGGCATAGATCTGGATGTCCCGCCAGGAGAACACCAGCAGGGTCGGCCGGAACTGGTCGACCACCTCCAGGAGCACGCGCTGCACATCGAGCAGGGGCACGGCCGCCAGGTCCAGGATCCGCTGGGGCAGGGCGGGAAAGCACTTGTGCAGGTGATCGGCCAGGTAGATCGGGCCGATCGGGAAGATCGGATTGCAGGGCAGCCGCACGAGCAGCACCCGTTGATCGCTCACGGCTGACGCGGCTCGAGGGGGTGCCCGGACGCTAACAAGCGCGCCCGGGCCGCCGGTGGGCGCCGGCCGTACCGGGGGCGGTCGGCCATGGAGGGGCGCAGGGGAGGGGACCGGCCGCGAACCAAAGCTTTTCTTCATGAAGGCGGCCCTCACACTCCGCAACACACTGTTACAGTGCTGCGGGGACGGGATTCCGCCCCCATCTCCTTCCACCGACCCGGCGCTTCCGCGCCGGTGCTCGGTGTCTTCCTTCTACGCACTCATGACCGCCACTCTCCAGCAGCGCTCCGGCGCTTCGGTGTGGAACCAGTTCTGTGAGTGGGTCACCTCCACCAACAACCGCCTCTACGTCGGTTGGTTCGGTGTGCTGATGATCCCCACCCTGCTGGCCGCCACCATCTGCTTCATCGTCGCCTTCATTGCGGCGCCCCCCGTCGACATCGACGGCATCCGTGAGCCCGTCGCCGGCTCCCTGATGTACGGCAACAACATCATCTCCGGCGCCGTTGTTCCCTCCAGCAACGCCATCGGCCTGCACTTCTACCCCATCTGGGAAGCCGCCAGCCTCGACGAGTGGCTTTACAACGGTGGCCCCTACCAGCTGGTGGTCTTCCACTTCCTGATCGGCGTCTTCGCCTACATGGGCCGCGAGTGGGAACTCTCCTACCGCCTCGGCATGCGCCCCTGGATCTGCGTCGCCTACTCCGCCCCTGTGGCGGCTGCCAGCGCCGTGTTCCTGATCTACCCCTTCGGTCAGGGTTCCTTCTCCGACGGCATGCCCCTCGGCATCAGCGGCACCTTCAACTACATGCTGGTGTTCCAGGCTGAGCACAACATCCTGATGCACCCCTTCCACATGCTGGGTGTGGCTGGTGTGTTCGGTGGCTCCCTGTTCTCCGCCATGCACGGTTCCCTGGTCACCTCCTCCCTGGTGCGTGAAACCACCGAGAGCGAGTCCCAGAACTACGGCTACAAGTTCGGCCAAGAGGAAGAGACCTACAACATCGTGGCTGCCCACGGTTACTTCGGTCGCCTGATCTTCCAATACGCCTCGTTCAACAACAGCCGCAGCCTTCACTTCTTCCTGGCGGCCTGGCCCGTGATCGGCATCTGGTTCACCGCCCTGGGCGTGAGCACGATGGCCTTCAACCTGAACGGCTTCAACTTCAACCAGTCCATCCTGGATGGTCAGGGCCGGGTGATCAACACCTGGGCCGACGTGCTCAACCGTGCCGGCCTCGGCATGGAAGTGATGCACGAGCGCAACGCACACAACTTCCCCCTCGACCTGGCCGCTGCCAGCGCCACCCCTGTGGCCCTGACCGCCCCGGCGATCGGCTGATCCAGCCCCTCCGGTTTTCCGGATCCGGCGAACCCCCTGCGCGAGCAGGGGGTTTTTTCATGGCGACGGGTTCCAGCTGGGTAGGCTCCCTGCTTCGGCAAGCCCGATGGGCAGGGCGGTGCGATGGGCAGCAGCTTCGGTGATCTCTTCCGGATCAGCACGTTCGGCGAATCCCACGGCGGTGGCGTCGGGGTGATCATCGACGGCTGTCCCCCCCGGCTGCCGCTGGATCTGGAGCAGATCCAGGCCGATCTCGACCGACGCCGACCCGGCCAGAGCCGCATCACCACCCCCCGCAAGGAGGAGGACCGGGTCGAGATCCTCAGTGGCCTGCTGGACGGGGTCACGCTCGGGACGCCGATCGCCATGGTGGTCCGCAACAGGGACCAACGCCCCGGCGACTACCAGGAGATGCAGGTGGCCTTCCGGCCCTCCCACGCCGACGCCACCTACCAGGCCAAGTACGGCATCCAGGCCCGCAGCGGCGGCGGCCGCGCCTCGGCCCGGGAAACGATCGGCCGGGTGGCCGCCGGGGCGGTGGCCAAGCAGCTGCTGGCCCGCACCCACGGCACCGAGGTGATCGCCTGGGTGCGCCGGATTCACACCATCGAGGCCCAGATCGATCCCGCCGGCGTGAGCCTGGAGGCGGTGGAGGCCAACATCGTGCGCTGTCCCGACGCCGCCACCGCCGAACGGATGATCGAGCGCATCGAGGCGATCGGGCGGGAGGGGGATTCCTGCGGCGGGGTGATCGAATGCCTGGTGCGGCGACCGCCGGTGGGTCTGGGCATGCCGGTGTTCGACAAGCTGGAGGCGGATCTGGCCAAGGCGCTGATGTCGCTGCCGGCCACCAAGGGGTTCGAGATCGGCTCCGGCTTCGGCGGCACCCTGCTGCGCGGCAGCGAACACAACGACGCCTTCCTGCCCAGCGACGACGGCCGCCTGCGGACCGCCACCAACAACTCGGGGGGCATCCAGGGGGGCATCAGCAACGGGGAGGAGATCCAGCTGCGGGTGGCCTTCAAACCCACGGCCACGATCCGCAAGGAGCAGCAGACCATCGATGCCTCCGGCGCCGCCACCACCCTGGCGGCGAAGGGACGCCACGACCCCTGCGTGCTGCCCCGGGCCGTGCCGATGGTGGAGGCGATGGTGGCCCTGGTGCTGGCCGATCACCTGCTGCGCCAGCAGGGCCAGTGCAGCCTCTGGTGATCTGCCCGCTGCCCGCGCTCAGGGCCGCTGCGGCAGGTCCGCCAGCACCTGCCGCAGGGGCTCCGGCCCCCGGGCCACCAGCGACGAGCCCAGGGCGACGGCATCGACCCCGGCCTCCAGCCAGGGACGGACATCGCCGGGCAGCAGACCGCCGGCGGCGATGCAGAAGGGGAGCGGTGGACCGAGGGGATCCCGCAGGCGCCGCCAGTGGCCGATGCCGACGCTGACGGCGGGGAACAGCTTGACGATCGGACAGCCCAGCAAGCGGGCCCGGTTCACCTCGGTGGGTGTCATCACCCCGGGGACCAGGGTGAAGCGGGCCATGGCCGCCGTCTCCAGCAGCTCCGCCTCCAGGACCGGGGAGACGCCATAGGAGAAGCCGGCCTCCAGGGCAGCGGCGAGGGCCGCGGGGCTGCAGATCGAGGCCGCCCCCAGAAGCAGATCGGGGAAGGCTTCGATCAGGCGCCGGCAGTCGGGGATCCAGGCCGGCGAGGTCCCCCAGGCGATCTCCACATGCCGCACCCCCAGGTCGGCCAGCTGGCGCAGCTGGGGCGCGAGCAGCGCCGGCTGCTCAGCACGAAGCACCACCAGCAGGGGCTGGTGGTGCAGGGACTGGATCAGGGACTCGCAGGGGTGCCTAGACGTAGGCGGCCACCGTCACATCGCGGGAGATGAGCAGCTCCTGGAGCTCCTCGGCATCCACCGTCTCCTTCTCGACCAGCAGTTCGGCCAGCTCATCGAGCACGGCCCGGTTGGCGAGCAGCACCTCGGTGGCGCGGCGGTAGGCGTCGGCCACCAGCTGGGACACCTCCTCGTCGATGGCGGCGGCGGTGTCCTCGGAGAAGTCGCGCTCGGCGGCGATGTCGCGGCCGAGGAACATGCCCCCCTGGGCCCGGCCCAGGGCGACAGGGCCGAGGCGGTCACTCATGCCGAAGCGGGTGACCATCTGGCGGGCGACGCGGGCCACTTGCTGCAGGTCGTTGGAGGCCCCGGTGGTGACTTCGTCCTCGCCGTAGACGATTTCCTCGGCGACCCGGCCACCGAGGGCGACGGCCATCTGGTTCTGCAGGTAGGAGCGGGAGTAGAGGCCCGACTCCATGCGTTCCTCACTGGGGGTGAAGAAGGTGAGGCCGCCGGCCTGGCCGCGGGGAATGATGCTGATCTTCTGGACGGGGTCGTAATCGGGCATCAGGGCGCCCACCAGGGCGTGGCCGGACTCGTGGTAAGCCACCAGACGCTTGCGGCGCTCGCTCATCACCCGGTCCTTCTTCTCCGGGCCGGCCATGACGCGCTCGATGGCGTCGTTGACCTCATCCATCGACACCTCGGCCAGCTGGCGCCGGGCGGCGAGAATGGCCGCCTCGTTGAGCAGGTTGGCCAGGTCGGCGCCGGTGAAGCCGGGGGTGCGGCGGGCCACCTTGTCGAGGTCGACGTCCTTGGCCAGGGTCTTGCCGCGGGCATGGACACCCAGGATCTGGAGGCGGCCGGCGTAGTCGGGACGGTCGACCACCACCTGGCGATCGAAACGGCCCGGCCGCATCAGGGCCGAATCCAGCACGTCGGGGCGGTTGGTGGCCGCGACGATGATGATGCCGGTGTTGCCCTCGAAGCCGTCCATCTCGGTGAGCAGCTGGTTGAGGGTCTGCTCCCGCTCGTCGTTGCCGCCGCCGAGGCCGGCGCCCCGCTGGCGGCCGACGGCGTCAATCTCATCGATGAAGACGATGCAGGGGGCGTTCTTCTTGGCCTGCTCGAACAGGTCGCGCACGCGGCTGGCGCCGACGCCCACGAACATCTCGACGAACTCGGAACCGGAGATCGAGAAGAACGGCACGCCCGCCTCACCGGCCACGGCCTTGGCCAGCAGGGTCTTGCCGGTGCCCGGAGGGCCCACCAGCAGCACGCCCTTGGGGATCTTGGCGCCGACGGCGGTGAAGCGATCGGGGTTCTTGAGGAAGTCGACCACCTCGGTGAGCTCGAGCTTGGCGCCCTCGATGCCAGCCACGTCGCCGAAGGTGACCTGGGTCTGGGGTTCCATCTGCACCCGGGCCTTGCTCTTACCGAAGTTCATGGCCGGATTGCCACCGCCGCCCTGGGCGCGCCGCAGCAGGAAGAAGAGGCCACCGAGCAGCAGCAGCGGGAAGATCAGGCTGCCGATCGCCTGCTGCCAGGCCGCCGGCTCCCGGTTGGGCTGCACGGCGATGTCGACGTTGTGGTCGGTGAGCAGCTTGAGCAGGTCCTTGTCGGGGGCCAGGTTCACCACGGCACGCTGGCCGTCGTTCTCCACCACCTGGGCGGTGCCGCGGTCGGGGGAGATCAGCACCCGGGAGACCTCATTGGCCTGGACGGCCTCGACGAAGTCGCTGTAGCGCAGGGTGCGGGGGGCGCGGGCCGGATCGGGCCGCTCCAGGAAGGCGGTGCCCACGGCGATCATCACGATCACCAGGAGCACGTAGAGCCCCGCGTTGCGCCAGCGTTTCTTCACGACCCTGTCTCCTGTGTGAGAGTTAAAGTAACAGAATGTTAATGGGCGTCCGCGGTCGGACGGGGCTCAGGCTGCGGCCCTGAGCACCTCCACCACGCTACGGAAGGCGAACCATTCCGGGATCTCCTCGCCGCCGCGCAGCATCTGGCGGAACTGGGTGCCGCTCAGCTTGCGGATGTGCAGCCCCCGGGCCTGGGCATGCTCGGCGGTGACGTAGCCCTCCTCCTCGGTGTAGACGAGGTTGAGGGAGGGCACCGTCTCCATGCCGAGTTCGGTGGCCTGGTCGCGGGCGAAGTCCTGGGCTTCGTAGGGGCCGTAGAAGTCCTCGCCGGTGAGGGACGATTTGCAGCCCGCCATGTCGCGGCCGATGATGAAGTGGGTGCATCCGTAGTTCTTGCGGATGATCATGTGCTGCAGGGCCTCCCGGGGGCCGGCCATGTGCATCGCGTAGGGCAGGTAGGCCCAGCGGATGCGGGGGTTGTCCACCTCGGCGGCCAGCCGTTCGTAGGTGGCGAAGCGCACCTCGCCGGCGATGTCGTCCTCCTGGGTGGGACCGCAGGTGGGGTGCACCAGCACCACGGCCCCCTTGCTGACGTTGGGGGCCTCGAGGGCACGGGTGAACAGCTCGTAGTGGGCCCGGTGGATGGGGTTGCGGCACTGGAAGGCCACCACGTCCTGGCCCGCCGGCAGGGTGGCGCGCACCTCCATCGGGGTGCTGCAGGGGAACACCCGCTGCGGCAGGGCCAGACCCTGGAGGCGACCGCCCAAGTAGTAACGGCCGCGCTCGGTGGCGATCATGCGCACCGCCGGGTGCTCCAGGGAGGTGGTGCCGTAGCAGCCCTTGGCCTCGACCACCTTGTCGGGTTCCCAGCGGCTCTCCACGGTGAGCACGGCCAGGTCCTGGCCCTGGTAGGTGAGCAGCAGCCGCTGGCCCACGGCGACGGCGGCATCGTCGGTGTCGAAGATGATCGGCAGGCCGAACAGCAGGCCGCTGGTGGTGCGGTGGCCCGCCACCACCGCGTCGTAGTCCTCCTGGTGCATGAAGCCGCGCAGGGGCGAGAAGCCGCCCACGATCAGCTGCTCCACGTCGCAGGCGTTGCGGTGGCTGCACTCCAGCACCTTGTCCACCGAGGCGCGCACACCCTCCTGCTGGTCGGGCGGCACCATCAGATCAACGAGGCTGCCGCCGTGGGGGGCGATCAGATCGGAACGGGCGGCGGTGTTGGCGAGCGTCATGGCGACGGGCCGGGGCTGCACAGGGAATAGGCCCATCCTCCCAGACCAACCTTCGGCCATGAAAAAGGGCGGCCATGAAAAAGGGGCCCGTGGGCCCCTGGGATCAACGGGTTGTGGTGAGGGGGCCTGGGGCGAAAGACGGCCCGGGCCTCAGACCTGCTCGAGACGGCCGTAGAGCTCGCCGGTGATCTTGACGTCGACGACGGCCTTGGTGCCCATGTCGGTGTCGGAGGGCTGGATGGCGGTGAACACCCCGGCGAATTCACCGGTGCTCGGGTCGACCTTGGTGATCGAGAGGTCCATGGTGCCGGAGCCATCCACGTAGCGCTTGACGGTTTCACCGGCGAACTCATCACCGGCGGGCACCAGACCCACGGCGCTGCTGTAGCCGGTGGTCAGGCCCCGGCCCTTGGGATCGAGGAAGTTGCTGGTGCGGTAGCTGGGGGCGCGGTACTCACCCTTGAGGTCGGTGCTGGTGGAGAAGGCGGTGCCGTCGGCGGTGGCCTTGAGCTCCTTGCTGGAGAACATGAAGGGCACTTCCTCACCGCCGGGCATCAGCACGGTGATCGGCTGGAAGTCGATGCCGCCCAGTTCCTTGAAGGTGAGCTTGTCACCGCTGACCTTGAGGTCGCCGTAGACCTGATCGAGGCTGGAGGTGTAGCGGGTGAGGATCTTGCCGGCGACGAACTGTGCTTCCTGGCGCTTGTTGGCGGGCTCCCCCTTCACGAAGACCTCGGAGGGGTGCATGCAGATCTCCTTGAGCTGGTAGGTCGCCGAGGGATCCAGGTTGATCGTGCCGCGGGCGGAATCGGGCAGGGTCGGGCAGTCATTCGCCAGACCGGTGTTGTGGATGTCCTCGTAGGTGAGGTTGGCCCGATCAACGGCCTTGGCCCCGCCGCTGCATGCGGACACCAGGGTCAGGCACAGAGCCAGCACGAGGGCCAGCAGGGGACGGAAACGCATGGGGAGAAGCCGCAGAGACGGAACAGGAACCGGGCTGGCCGGGATCCTACCGGTGCAAAACGCCCATTCCTGGTGGCTTGCATGGGCTCTCAACAACCTGTATGAGAGGGGGATGTCCCTGAGCCGCACCCACCCGATCGACGAATCCACGCCCTCCCCGCCGACGTCCGCACCCGCGCCCGACCCAGCCTTCGACCCAGCCGCCGACCCCGAACTGCAGCGGGCCCTCGACACCCTGCTGAGGATCGCCGAGCAGCGCGCCGAGCAGCCTGAAGCCCTGCTCGATCTGCTGCGCCGCATCGAGCACCTGCACCGCACCATCCAGGACGGCCCCTTCCGCAGCAGCCTCCCCGGCGATCGCAACGGCCTGTTCACCCTGCTCTCCGAGATGGAGAGCAGCGGCGGCTGGCCCTACATCCCCCGGCTGCAGCTGCGCACGTTCATGGATCTGCTGGCGCCCGAACCGGAGCCCTGAGGGCCGCCGCTTCGGCGAGGGCCGAGAGCAGCCGGTGGGCCAGGGCCAGCTTGTCCATGGGCTCAAGCCGGCGCTCCCCGGGTCCCGGACCGAGCAGCCAGCCTTCGTTGTCGGCCGCGCCGAACCCCGCTCCGGGCCTGTCGATGGGGTTGGCGAACAGCAGATCGCAGCCCTTGCGGGCGAACTTGGCCCGGGCCTCCTGGAGCACCTCGCCGCTCTGGGCAGCGAACCCCAGGATCGCCTGGGCCGGAGGCCGGCGCCGGACCAGCCCCGCCAGCAGGTCGGGCACGGGCTCCCAGCCCTCGGTGAGGGAGGCCTCGAGGGCCTCCTTGGGGAGCTTGCCCCGCTCCGGGCTGCGGCGGCGGTGGTCGGCGACGGCGGCGGCCATGGCGACGTCATCGGCGCCGTCCTGCAGGCGCAGCAGCGCCGCCTCCATCTCG
>NZ_JAYGHZ010000021.1:0-15613 GCF_034931285.1 Synechococcus sp. BA-120 BA3 | reverse complement strand
ATGGGGATAGGAGGCAGGTGCTGGTGGGTTCCCACGGGCCCCGGGCCGACCGGCAGCTGGAGCGTCTGCTGGCGGCACCCGCCTGCGTCGGGGTGGAACTGGAGGTAGCCAAGGTCCAGCGGCTGCTGGAGGGCCCGGAACCCGCCCGGCTGCTGGCCTCCCTGGAGCAGGCCTGGGGTCGGCGTCTGGCGGAGGTGCTGGCCGGGGGGCACACGCCGGTGCTCTACACCAGCCGTGGTGAGGCCCGCTGCCGCCATGCCGGCGAGCGCCGGGCGCTGGGGTTGGCCCTGGCGGGGGTGATGGCGCGGCTGGCCGCCGCCCTGGCCCCCGCCCTGGGCTACCTGATCAGCAAGGGGGGCATCACCACCCACACCCTCCTGGCCGACGGGCTGGATCTGGATCACGTGGAGCTCCAGGGCCAGCTGCTGCCGGGACTGTCGCTGGTGCTGGCCGCCACGGAAACCGCCGTCGGGACAGGCCCTGTGGTCGATCCGGGTCCCCTGCCCGTGCTCACCTTCCCCGGCAATCTCGGCGACGCGGACACCCTGCGGGAGGCCTTGCGCTGGATGGAAACTCAGGCCGGACCGGCATAGCTGCGATCCAGCAGCTCGATCGGATGGAGCACCGGCAATGGCCGCCCCTGCCCCTCCATCGCCTGGCGGATCTGGAGGGTGCAGCCGATGTTGGCGCTCACGGCCAGCTCGGCGCCGGTGCCGGACAGATCGGCGGCCTTGATCCGCCCCAGTTCGGCGGCCTCCTCCGGCTGCACGAGGTTGTAGATGCCGGCGCTGCCGCAGCAGACGCCGGCTTCGGTGGCTTCGCGGATCCGCACGTGGGGGATCCGGCCCAGCAGGCGCCGGGGCTGGGCCGCCAGACCCTGGCCGTGCAGCTGATGGCAGGCATCGTGATAGGCCACGACGAACGGCCGCTCGGCGCTGGCCGGCTGGCCGTCGCCGTGGGTCAGGGGCTGCAGGGCCGCCAGGAAGCCCTCGCTCAGCCCGACCGAGTCGAGGAATTCCTGCAGGTCGGCCACCCTCCCCAGCACGGGAAGGCGGTTGCCCAGGATCTGCTCGTAGGCCTTCAGGGTGTGGCCGCAGCCCGAGGCGGCCACCACCACGGCATCCAGCGGTTCCGGACCCGCCGACCGCCCGGGGCCGATCACCGCCTCGAAGCTGGCCACCAGGGCCGATGCCAGCTCCCGGGTCTGCTCCAGTTCCCCCTGGTGGTGAGTCATGGCACCGCAGCAGCCCTGGTCGGGGGGGATCACCACCTCGATGCCGTTGGCGGCCAGCACCCGGACGGCGGCGGCGTTGACCCCCGGCTCGAACACCCGCTGCACGCAGCCGAGCACCAGCCCGACCCGCTGGCGGCGGGGCCCCACGGCCGGCACCAGCACGGGCCAGTCGTCACGGAAGGACTGCGCGGGCAGGGGCGGCAGGAGCTTTTCCATCACCGCGACCTGGGGTCCGAACAGGCGGGTGAGGCCACTGCGGCGCGCCAGGGCCTGCAGGGGTGTGCCGGCATAGGCCCGCAGGGGGGTCAGCAGGGCCCGCAGCCGCCCGGGGTAAGGGAGCAGGGCGAACAGCAGGCGCCGGAAGGCGCGCTGGCCGGGGCTGCGCAGCTCGGGTGCGTTCAGCCGCGGCCGCATCGTCTCGATCAGCTCGTCGTAGCGCACACCCGCCGGACAGGCGGTGACGCAGGCGAAGCAGCCCAGACAGGTGTCGAAATGCTTCGCCACCGTGGCATCCAGCGTCAGCTCACCGGCGTCGATGGCCTTGAGGGCATGGATGCGCCCCCGGGGCGAGTCCATCTCGGTACCCAGCACCCGGTAGCTGGCGCAGGTGGGCAGGCAGAAACCGCAGTGCACGCAGGGGTCGGCGGCAACGAAGCCGGCGGCGGGCTCTCCGGCAGCCGGGGAACCGCTGGTCGCGATGGACGGAAGGCTCATGCCGCCCATTCTGATTGCTTGCCCGGGCCCGAGGCCAAAGGCCGTTCAGTCCCAGAAGGCACCGAACCAGGCATCCCACTGCCGCGGCATCCGCAGCCAGATGCCCGCCCCCGGGTAGGGCGTCAGTTCCCCCACCAGGGCACCCCTGTCGCTGATGTAGCCGTCAACCCGCAGGAAGGATGTCTCTACGGAAAGCTTCTCCGCGAGGGCAAGGAAATCCTCCAGCGGCTGACGATCGGAGCCGCTGAGGGCCGGCCAGTGGTCGTACTGCGACCGCACCAGCGGCAGGGGCTGGAGGGCCTCATCGAGGAACAGTTCCTTGGCGCGGGGCAGATCCCGCTGGCTGCTGCGGCGGGGAACAAGGGCGGATTCCTGTCGGAACAGCCTCACCCCCCTGACCCGGCCGCTGAAGCAGAACGCGCTTATCTCCGTGCACTGTCCGCCGGCGAAACTCAGAAACTCCTCGGCAATGAGCCGGCGCGGCACCCCCCTGTAGCCCCATTCCTGGTACGTATCGGCGTAGTCGGTGCCCAGCCAGTTGCGTACCTCCTCCAGCACCACCGCATCGAGGCCATGGGTGCTGGCGGTCACCAGCTGATACCACCCGGATCCGTGACTGGCCTTGAGCATCCAGCGCTCCGGCAGGGGCTGTGCGGTCAGCGACTCCATGCTGTCGGCCACCGCCAGGGTGTGAGGGGTGCGGTCCACTCCGATGCGGGCCGCGACCCATTCCTTGGCGGCGATCTTGTCGCAGAAGGTGTGCAGCAGGGGGTCGCGGTCCGTCAGGATCCGATGCAGGATCCGCTCGCTCAGCAGCGTGGGGTGGCGGAGATCGGGAGCGGCCCCATTGACCTGCCGGTAGCAGGTGGCCAGTTGCACCCGCTTGGGCAGAACCCTGATCAAACGTCGAGCTGCGTGGGACTTCCAGCTCCTGACTGACTGCATCCCCGAGATGACGGATCCGGATCGGACCTTAAGGAGGTTGTCATGGTTCTGGGGGCCATTGCCGAGAAACTCGGTGAGGCTGGACCACCCCCAGGCTTCCGCTGGCTTCAGCCTCCGAAGTGGCGCACCACGGCTTCGGCGAAGCCGGAGCAGCTCACGGCCTCGGCGCGGGGCTCCATCAGCCGGGCTAGGTCGTAGGTGACCTCCTTGTTGGCGATCGCGGCGCTGATCCCCTTCGTGATCAGGTCGGCCGCCTCCTGCCAGCCCATGTACTCGAGCATCATCACGCCGGAGAGGATCACCGATCCCGGGTTGATGCGGTCGAGGCCGGCGTGCTTGGGGGCCGTGCCGTGGGTGGCCTCGAAGATCGCCGCGTTGTCGCCGATGTTGGCCCCCGGCGCCATGCCCAGGCCGCCCACCACCGCCGCCGCCGCGTCGGAGATGTAGTCGCCGTTGAGGTTGAGGGTGCAGAGCACCGAATACTCCTGGGGTCGGGTCTGGATCTGCTGGAAGATGCTGTCGGCGATGCGGTCGTCGACCATCACCATCGACTTCCACTTGCCGCCGCCGTGGCTGGTGCCGATCGCGTCGAGCACGGCCTTCACCTCCGCATCGACGGCCGCCTTCTTCTCGGGGGTGAGGCTGTCGTAGCCGGGTTCGATCAGGCGGGCGTTGTCCTCGATGCTGAGGCCGGGCTGCTCCTCCAGGTTGCCCAGGATCCAGCTCTCCCGCTCGGTGACGCACTGGTCACGGAATTCGGTGGTAGCCAGCTCGTAGCCCCAGTCGCGGAAGGCCCCCTCGGTGAACTTCATGATGTTGCCCTTGTGCACCAGGGTCACGTGGCGCTTGGCGCCCTCCAGTCCCAGGGCATGACGGATGGCCTTGCGCACGTGGCGCTGGGTGCCCGCCTTGCTCACCGGCTTGATGCCGATGCCGGCGCCCTCGGGGATGCGGCGCTTGCCCAGCTTGCCGTTGGCGGGGATCACGGTGTCGTTGAGGTGGGCGATCAGCTCCACGCACACCGGATCGCTGGCCTCCCACTCGATCCCCATGTAGATGTCCTCGGTGTTCTCCCGGTAGACCACCACATCCAGGTCCTGGGGCCGCTTGTGGGGGCTGGGGGTGCCGTCGTAGTAGCGGCAGGGACGCACGCAGCAGTAGAGGTCGAAGATCTGGCGCAGGGCCACGTTCAGCGAGCGGATGCCGCCGCCGATCGGGGTGGTGAGGGGGCCCTTGATCGCCACCCCGTAGGCCTCGATCGCCGTGAGGGTGTCCTGGGGCAGGTACTGGTAGGTGCCGTAGAGCTCGCAGGCCTCGTCGCCGGCATACACCTTGAACCACTCGATGCGGCGATCGCCGCCGTAGGCCTTGGCCACGGCCGCGTCCAGCACCCGCTGGGTGGCCGGCCAGATGTCCACGCCGGTGCCGTCACCGCGGATGAAGGGGATGATCGGGTCGTTGGGAACGATCGGCTGGCCGCCCTCGAATCGGATCGCCGTGCCGCTGGCTGGGACGGTGAGCTTCTCGTATGTGGCCATTGAGTCGGCACGGAACGCGTGGGTGAGCCTAGGTTTCGGGGACATTGGCTTTCTGCTCAGGGGAAACGGCATGAATGCGGCCGACCAGGCCCGATCGGTGGAACTGGCCGCCGCGATCGCCGCGGTGGTGGGGCACTTCCGCCTGCATTTCCCCGCCGCCCGGGCCAACCTCACCCCCTGGCGCGACGATCCCCTCACCCGGGCGTTCGACGAGCGGGAGACCCTGGATCTCTCCTTCCACTTCCCCGGCTGGAGCCCCCGCCTGCAGTGCCGCTCGCTGCTGGTGCAGCTGCGCCTGGAGCGGGCGCCGGTCGGATCGGGGGAACGGCCCCGGCTGCTGGGTGTGCTGATCCGCGGCCTCACCTATGAATCCGAGCGCTGGCGCCTGGCCACGGTGGGCGACTGGCAGCCCTCGGGTTCCCATCTCCCCAGCGAGGAGGTGGTCGGCGTGCTGCAGCAGGTGTGCCGCGAGCTGTTTGATCTCTTCGGCGATGTGTCGGCCGGCGGCAGCCGAGCCGCGTAATCCTTCGCAACCTTGCCGCGTCGTCCCGCAGGCCCCACCTACGTTTGTAGGCCTGCCCGCGCAGCCTCCCGATCCCATGCCCGTCGCCCTTGCCTCCCAACTCCGTGAGGGAACGAAGAAAGCCCACACCATGGCCGAGAACACCGGCTTCGTGAGCTGTTTCCTCAAGGGGGTCGTCGACAAGGCCAGCTATCGCACCCTGGTGGCCGACCTGTGGTTCGTGTACAGCGCCATGGAGGAGGAGATCGGCAAGCTGGCCAACCATCCGGTGGTCGGTCCGATCGCCTCGCCCGAGCTCAACCGCCGCGAGTCCCTCGAGGCGGATCTCACCTTCTATTTCGGCGGCGACTGGCGCCAGCAGATCCGCGCCACCCCCGGCGCCCAGGAGTATGTGGCCCGCCTGCACCAGGTGGCGCGGGAGTGCCCCGAGCTGCTGGTCGGCCACCACTACACCCGCTACATCGGCGACCTTTCCGGCGGCCAGATCCTCAAGAACATCGCCCAGAAGGCGATGAACCTGGGCGAGCACGATGGTCTGCGGTTCTACGAATTCGACGCCATCGACGACGAGAAGGCCTTCAAGACCAACTACCGCGCCACCCTCGACAGCCTGCCCATCGACCAGGCCATGGCTGACCGGATCGTGGCTGAGGCCAATGAAGCCTTCCACTGCAACATGAAGATGTTCCAGGAGCTCGAAGGCAACCTGGTGGCGGCGATCGGCAAGGTGCTGTTCGGTTTCCTCACCCGTCGCACCCGCGCCGGCAGCACCGAGGCCGTCCCCGCCTAGGTTTCCCAGGCCAGCGGCGGCCGCCGCCCCTCCGAACCGCGTGCGCCCGATCCGTTTCCTGCTGCCCGGCACCACCGGCCGCCTCCGCGGAGGCGGCCTGCTGGTGGAACTGCAGACCGCAAGGCTGACCTCGAAGCTGACCCCCACCGAGGTGGTCACCTACCGGAAGCGGGAAGCGGATCACCCGTTCCTGGACGATCTGCTGGCACGGGAGCAGGTGCCCGGGGAGGCCCTCTGGATCGTCAGCTGGGGCTTTGACGTGCCCCGCCTGCTGCGGCGACTGCGGGGCAGGCCGGTGGCGTACCACGCCCACAGCAGCGGTTACGGGTTTTCGTTGCCGCCCGGGGTGCCGCTGCTGGCGGTGAGCCGCAACACCCTCGGGTACTGGGGCGACCGGGCCCCCCGCAATCCCCTGTTCCTGGTGCCGAACGCGCTGCAGCCCCAGTGGCTTGAGCGGGGCAACCGGGCGGCCCCCGTGGGCTGCGGTCGCCCCATCGATGTCCTGGTGCAGCAGCGCAAGAGCAGCCACTACCTCCTGGCGCAGCTGGTGCCGGCCCTGCGCCGGCGCGGCTTGCGGGTGGAGGTCCAGAGCGGCTGGGTGGACGATCTGGTGGATCTGTTCAACAGTGCGGCCGTCGTTCTCTACGACTCCGCTGACTACTGGCGGGGCCGGGGGGTGAGCGAGGGTTTCGGCCTGCCGCCCCTGGAGGCGATGGCCTGCGGCTGTGTGGTGTTCAGCAGCCTCAACCACGCCCTGGCCGACAGCCTTGATCCGGGGGTGGTTGGCCACCAGATCGGCTGCGGCAGCCTGGAGCACGATCTGGAGAGGATCCAGGCGGCGGTGGCCGACCCGCTGGCCTGGCTGCCGCCGCCGGCCCGGCTCGCCAGCCTGCTGGAGGCCTGCAGCGAGCCGATGCTGCAGGAACGCTGGCATTCGGCCCTGGAGGCCATCGACGCCCACTGGACCCACCTGCTGGTGGAAGGGGCCTCGCCGCTGCGTTCGCCTCCCCTCCTGGCCGTGCGGATCGACCAGTGGCGGCGCCGGTTTTCGGCCATGTGGCGATCACTGAACTGACTGGCTGGCGCAGCGGCGGCCCCTCGGGCCGCACGGGTACGATTCCCGCAAAAGTCTGACCAGATGTTTCGCAAAAGCCAAACCTTCAAGAGTTTGGTGCGACTTCTGGCCCAATTGCCGCGTCGCCGCAAGCGGGCGCTGATGCGCCTGATCCCGCTGGCCATTCTCGCCGGCGTGGCTGATCTGGTGGTGGTGGCCCTGGTGGCCCGCCTGTTCACCGTGGTCGTCGGCGGGGAGAACCGCCCCTCCATCCCCTGGGAAGGCCTGGTTCCAGAAGATCCCCGGGTCAAGGTGGTGATCCTGGTACTGGCCTTCGTTGCGGCTGCCTGGTTTTCCTCGCTCTCCAAGCTGCTGTTGCGGGCCTTCCAGCTGCGGCTCAAGGCCTCAATCTGGCGGGACCTTTCCGACATGGCCCAGCGCAAGCTGATCGCCCAGCCCTATGTCTATTTTCTCGGAGAGTCAAATTCGGATATCTCCGCCAAGGTGCTGATCAATGTGTCGCGGGTCGCCGACATTGTTGTGTTGCCCCTTCTCCAGCTGGCCAGTGGCGTGTTCGTGATCGCCCTGCTTTCCGCCGGGATGCTGATCGTGGGCAAATTACTGGCGGTTGTGCTGATTGTGGGTCTGCTGGCCGGCTATCTGCTGATCTCCACCGCCATCACCCCCTTCCTGCGTTTTGCCGCCCGGCAGCGCATTCTGCTCGAGGTGCGCACCAATTCGATCCTTTCGGAGTCGATGCGCACGATTCTCGATGTGCAGCTCACCGGATCCGAGCCCTACTTTGAGCGCCACTACCAGCAGGCGGGGCGCGACACGATTCCGTTCATGTGGAAGGCCGATGTCCTCCCGGAGACACCGCGAGCGCTGATCGAACCGCTCGGCATCACCATGATCTTCGCGGCCGGAATGCTCCCCCTGCTCTCTAACCCCGATCCCGGGGCGTTGCTGAAGATCATTCCGTTCCTGGCCACGGTAGCGGTCACCTCCCTCAAGCTCACACCGCCGCTGCAGGACAGCTTCCGGGCCATTACCTCCCTGAGGGCGGGCCTTCCTGACCTTGAGGAGACCCTCAAACTGATTGAATTGCCCGAGACCCGGCTCACCATTCGCTCCGAAGGCGTGCCTTCTCCTGATGGGGTCATGCCCAAGCGTGTCATCCGGCTCAAGAACGTCAGCTACCGCTATCCGGGGACTGATGTGAATGTGCTCCATGACATCTCCATGTCGATCCCGGTGGGCTCCCGCGTGGCCTTTGTCGGTGCCACTGGCAGCGGCAAGACCACCACCGCCAACCAGTTGCTCTGCCTGCTGCGGCCCAGCAGCGGCACCCTGCAGTTGGACGGCATTGATGTGGATGATGCCGATGTGCCCGCTTGGCAGGCCAACTGCGCCTATGTGCCGCAGTCGATCAATCTTCTCAACGGCAACATCATCGAGAACATCGCCTTCGCCGAGGAGGTCGACGCGGTGGATCAGATGCGGGTCTGGGAGGCTCTCCAGGCCGCCCAACTCGCCGACATCGTCGCCGAGCTTCCCCTTGGTCTGTTCACCCCGATCGGCGACAACGGCATCCGCCTGTCGGGTGGACAGCGCCAACGGCTGGCGCTGGCGCGTGCGTTCTATCGCGATGCCAAGTTCCTGGTGCTCGATGAGGCCACCAGCGCCCTCGACAACCGCACTGAATCCGAGGTGATGGATGCCATTGAAGTGATCGGACGCCGCTGTACCTTGGTGGTGATCGCCCACCGACTCTCCACAGTCATGCGGTCGGATTGCATCTTCGAATTCGAGAGAGGACATATCAAAGCCTATGGAAGCTTCGAGCAACTGCGTCAGCGCTCTGATTCTTTCGACGACCTTGCCTCCTTTGAGCGCCGCCTGTTTAGTCCTCTTGGTTGATGCCGAAGAGCTAGCGACCCCGTTTGTTGGCTATGGATTGCGGAAACAGAACCGCGGCTTTTCGTTTATCTGATCGACCCGTATCTGTTCCGATCGGCGCGCCTATCGGAAGGGGGCTGCTAGGGTCCGATTTCAACCTTCCACGCCGGGGCCTGTGAGTTTTCTGGCCGGTCTGAACGAGGCCCAGCGGCGGGCGGTCGATCACCACACCGGCCCGCTGCTGGTGGTGGCCGGGGCCGGCAGCGGCAAGACCCGGGCCCTGACCCACCGCATCGCCCACCTGATCGGGCACCACGGCGTCGATCCAGCCCAGGTGCTGGCGGTCACCTTCACCAACAAGGCCGCCCGCGAGATGAAGGAGCGCCTGGAGGTGCTGCTGGCCCAGCGGCTGGCCCAGAGCCAGTTCGGCCAGCCCTGGAGCACCCTGCCGGCCAGGGAGCAGAAGCAGCTGCGCAGCCGCATCTACCGGGAGGTGATCAAGGACCTCTGGATCGGCACCTTCCACGCCCTGTTCGCCCGGCTGCTCCGCTTCGACATCGACAAGTTCCGGGACCCCGAGGGACTCACCTGGACGCGCCAGTTCTCCATCTACGACGAGAGCGACGCCCAGAGCCTGGTCAAGGAGATCGTCACCCAGGAGATGCAGCTCGACCCCAAACGCTTCGAGCCGAAGAAGGTGCGCTGGGCGATCAGCAGCGCCAAGAACCAGGGCTGGCTGCCGGAGCGGCTCGAGGAGGAGCACCCCGGCCCCCGCGGCAAGCACGAGGCCGAGGCCTACCGCCGCTACCGGCGCGCCCTGGCCGCCAACAACGCCCTTGATTTCGACGACCTGCTGCTGATGCCGGTGCAGCTGCTGCAGCAGAACGAGCAGATCCGCCACTACTGGCACCGCCGCTTCCGCCACGTGCTGGTGGACGAATACCAGGACACCAACCGCACCCAGTACGACCTGATCAAGCTGCTGGTGGCCAACGGCCATCCCCCCGAAACCTTCAGTGACTGGGACGGGCGCTCGGTGTTCGTGGTGGGCGACGCCGACCAGAGCATCTACAGCTTCCGGGCCGCCGATTTCACGATCCTGATGGGGTTCCAGCAGGAGTTCGGCGACGGCTCCCTCGACGCCGACACCGGCACGATGGTGAAGCTGGAGGAGAACTACCGCTCCACGGCCACGATCCTGGAGGCGGCCAACGCCCTGATCGCCAACAACAGCGAGCGCATCGACAAGGTGCTGCGCCCCACCCGCGGGGAGGGGGAGCCCATCAGCCTCACCCGCTGCGACGACGAGATCGCTGAGGCCGAGGCGGTGGTGCACCGGATGCGGATGCTGGAAGCGGCCCACCCCGAGCTGCGCTGGGGCGACATGGCCGTGCTGTACCGCACCAACGCCCAGTCCCGCGCCCTGGAGGAGTCGCTGGTGCGCTGGGGCCTCCCCTACATCGTGGTGGGGGGCCTGCGGTTCTACGACCGGCGCGAGATCAAGGATGTGCTCGCCTACCTGCGCCTGCTGGTCAATCCGGCCGACACCGTCAGCCTGCTGCGGGTGCTGAACGTGCCCCGGCGGGGCATCGGCAAGACCACCATCGAGCGCCTCACCGATGCGGCTAACCAGCTGGGGATGCCCCTGTGGGAGGTGGTCAGCGATCCGGAGGCGGTGCGCTCCCTCGCCGGCCGATCCGCCCGGGGGGTGCTGCAGTTCCAGGAGCTGATCGCCGACCTGAGCCGCCGCCTGCAGGACGCTCCCCCCTCCGAGCTGGTGCAGCGGGTGATGGAGCAGAGCGGCTACCTGGCCGAGCTGCTGGCCGAGGCCACCGATGAATCGGAGGAGCGGCGCCGCAACCTGCAGGAACTGGTCAACGCGGCCCTGCAATACCAGGAGGAGAACGAGGAGGGCTCCCTGGAGGGTTTTCTGGCCTCCGCCGCCCTGGCCAGCGATGCCGACAGCAAGGACACCGAAGCCGACCGGATCACGCTGATGACCCTGCACGCCAGCAAGGGGCTGGAGTTTCCGGTGGTCTTTCTGGTGGGGCTCGAGCAGGGCCTGTTCCCCAGCTACCGGTCCCTGGAGGACCCCGCCGCCCTCGAGGAGGAGCGCCGCCTCTGCTACGTGGGCATCACCCGCGCCAAGGAACGGCTGTTCCTCTCCCACGCCAGCGAGCGACGGCTCTGGGGAGGGATGCGGGAGCCGGCGGTGCCGTCGGTGTTCCTCTCCGAGCTGCCCGAGGCCCTGCTCCAGGGCGACATCCCCCGCAGCGGCGGTGCGGCCCTGCGGCGGGAGCAGCGGCTGGAGCGGCTCACCCGAGTGGATCGGGACGACAGCCAGCGGGTCGCCGCCGGCGGGGCGGCCGGTGTTCCTGCCAATGCGGTGCGCCGCCGTGGCGCCCCCCGCACCTGGGCCGTGGGGGATCGGGTGCGGCACAGCAGCTTCGGCGAGGGCCAGGTCACCCACCTGTTCGGCAGCGGGGAGAAGACCTCCATCGCCGTGAAGTTCGAAGGCATGGGGCCGAAGATCCTCGATCCGCGCCTGGCTCCGATCGAACCGGCATGACCCCGCCGCTGGTCACCGCCGTGGTGCCCACCCGCAACCGCCGCGAGACCACCCTGCGCTTCCTGGACGCCATGGCCAGCCAGACCCACGGTGCCCTGCGGGTGGTGGTGGTCGATGCCAACTCCAGCGACGGCACCGTGGCGGCGATCCGCCGGCAGCATCCCCAGGTGACGGTGGTGGCCGCCGACGACCGGGATTTCTGGGCCGGTGCCACCAACCGCGGCGTCCGCCGGGCCCTGGCGGCCGGCACCGACTACGTTCTCACCATCAACGACGATGCCGTCGTGCCCGCCGATTACGTGGAGCGGATGGTGGCCCTGGCCCAGCGCCACGGCTGCAGCATCCTCGGCAGCCGCATCGACCTGCTGGCCGAGCCCGGGCGGATCTGGGCCCTGGGCACCCGCACCGACTGGGGCACGGACCGCTTCCTGCGCCTCTCCCACCACGATGACCTGGCCAGCCAGCTGGATCCGGCGCTGGCGGCCGCCGAGGTGCTCCCTGCCGAGGCGATGCCGGGCAACGGGGTGCTGATCCGCCGGGAGGTCTTCGGCCGGGTCGGCCTCTACGACGCCCGTTGGCTGCCCCACTACCACGCCGATTCCGAGTGGGTGATGCGGGCGGTCCGCCGGGGCGTGGAGGCCCGCGTCACCCCGGGGGTCGTGGTCCTCAACGACTTCGGCGACGAGCAGAAACGCCTGCCCTTGGCCAGCCTGAGAGGGCTGGTGTTCACCTTCTTCCATCCCAAGTCCCACCTTTACCTGCCGGCGGTGGTCGCCATCCTCTGGCGTCACTGTCCTCCTGCCCAGCGCTGGCCCACCCTGCGGGCCCTGGCGGGCCGTTTCCTCAGGATGAGACGGTGAAGGACGTGCGTGGATGGGGCGGCTCCGGCCGGCCCAGGAACCACCGCCAGCACCAGCGCAGGTAATCCCCCAGGCCCCACCAGCGGCCCCGGGCCCGCTCCGGATCGGAGAGACAGAAGCTCAGGGGGCGGAGGGCGTAATAGAGCAGGTTCAGCAGCAGGGCCAGGGGAGTGGCGTGGCGATGCAGGAAATAGAGCTTGCTGAAGGTGGCGTGCTGGTACTTGGCCCGGGGGGCCCGCCGGGTGATGGCCGACACCTGGTGCTCCACCAGCACGGCCTGGGTGACCCGCAGGCGGTAGCCCAGCCGATGGTGGCGCTCGCAGATGTCGGCGTCCTCGTAGTCGAGGAAGTAGCGGGGGTCGAACTGGGGACAGTCCCGCAGCCCCCCCAGCCGGAAGATCATGCTGCAGCCCGAGATCCAGCGGGTCGGCCAGGTGCGGACCGGGAGGGGGCGGCAATCGTCACTGGGAAAACGATGGCCCAGCTGGCCGGTCCAGCGGTTGAAGCTGCCGTGGCTGAACCAGACATCCCCCTGGGGGTCCCGGATCCGGGTGCCGAGCATGGCGATCTGATCGTCGTCCTGCAGGCACTGCCTCACGTAGGCGATCGCCCCCCGATCGAGTCGGGCGTCGGGGTTGATCAGCCAGGCCACCGCCTGCCTGTCGCTCTGCCACACGTGGCGGAGCCCCAGATTGCAGCCGCTGCCGAAGCCGAGGTTGGCACCCGCCTCGATCAGGGTCACCGGCAGGGGCGGGCTCTTGGTGTCGATCCACTGGCGCAGGCTCTGGTCTGCAGGGGAATTGTTGACGACGATGAACCGCAGGGATGCCGGGTCTTCGGCGCTGGCGCCGATCGCCTCAATCAGGCCGCGGATGAAATCCCCACAGTGATAGTTCACCGTGATGAAGTGAATGGGAAGACTGGCTGTGGATGGCCTGTCCATCAACGGAGCAGCGCGACGTTGTGCTCGCAGTGGCGATCACTCATAGGTGGAGGGGTACACAAAGGTTCCCGTGATCCCTTTGATCGCCGCTTCCCGCAGGCGGTTGTTGTAGCTGAGCGGCACTCCACGCCGATACATGAGATCCCGGAACTCTTCGACATACGGTTCTACATCTCCGCTCAGGAGAGATTGCTTCACCACCTCCCTGAACAGGCTGATCGCCTGGGCCATGGTGTAGCTGCCTGCGGTGCAGAGATCATGCTTCACGAAGGGACAGTGCAGGTAGAAGGGGTAGAGGAAGGCGGCAATGTGGCTGGGATTGCCATTCTCGATGAGATCGGCGATGTTGTAGAGCTGTGCGCCAGACAGTTTTTCATGCTGATCACTCTGCAGCATCAGCTGCTGCAGGGAGTAGCCGATCTTGCGCCGCTGGGACGTGCGTGCCGGCGATGGCATCAACCGGAAAACCTCCTCGGCAGGCACCCCGCCTTCGCTCCTGAAATGGCGTTCAAGGGCCTCCTGGAGCTTGTCACTGGTATAGAGGGTGTCAACGGCGCCAAACCGTCGGTAAACGTCCTGGGATAGGGCGATCTCTCCATTGTAGATACAATGCCCCCGGTGGGAGAGTGGCGTGTAGTTCTTCCAGAATTCCAGAAAGGTCCTGGAACGGAAGATGTCGGGCTTGAGAACCTGGAAATAGGATTGGTAGTGGGTCTGGATCTGGTGGCTGATGTGGCTGAACAGGGCCTGCTTCTGCGAGCTTGCAAAGGCGTTCAGGGCAGCAATGAGTGCCTGGGCATTGCGGCCCGGAATGAACTGCATCGAGTCATTGGCGATGCACAGCATCTGGCAGCGATCAAGATGCCCTTCGTGATGGAGCAGCAGAACCCCATCCCGGAAGCCGCCGAAGTCCCTGCCGATGTTGTGGTGGTCATAGGCTCGCCAGCAGAGGGACCCTAGGGCGGCGGCCGCGTCCGGATCGGTGCGCTCGTTGTTGATGTAGACCACCGCGAAGCCCGCCGCCTTGAGGGCTTCGATGTAGGCCCGGTTGGAGAGGGTCAGGCGTCTGGAATAGGCAATGAAGAGGGCGATGCGCTCGGGGGTGTCCAGGCCGGCCCCGGACGGTCCGTCGGCGAGGCTGTTGCCGGCGCCCGAATCCAGGCAGATCGGCAGGAAACGTCGCTCCGGGGGACAGCGAAGGCCATGGGGGCCCAGCCAGTAATCAATCAGCGCCTGGAGATAGTCCGCGAGGATGAAGATCTTGATCTTGATCTTCTTCCACAGCCCCAGGGGAGCTTTGAGGACCTTCTTGAAGCTGTCAGTCATTCCGTGCGACCCTGGCGACCTGGGTCTGATTCCACGGCCACCGGCTCGGGCAGGGGGCGTCCGTCATGGAATGTCAGAGCAAATACGTCACGATGATTCCTGTATCGCCAGCAGGCACGATGGCGATCGCCCGACTGTACCCTGCGCCTTCTGGACAACGCTCCATGGGCCAGCCTTGATGATGGTCTCGGCGATCGATCCCGGGGATCTCTCCCTGCCGCCGCGTCTGCTGGCCGCCTTCCATCGGTCGGCGGACTGCGCCGTGCTGGCTGTCGTGGGCGGCGCCGTGCGGGATCTGCTGCTGCATCGGGTGCACCGCGATCCCCTCCGGGGGCTGCCGGATCTCGACCTGGTGGTGGAGCTGACTCCCGGGGCCGATCCGGCCGATTCACGCCCGGCCGCCCATCGCCTGGCGGAGACGCTGCTGCAGGACACCCCGACCGCCGCGGTGGGCTACTGCCAGTTTCACCGGGCCTTCGGCACCGTCGAGCTGGAGCTGGACGGGATTCTGCTCGACCTGGCCAGCGCCCGTCGCGAGACCTACCCGGCCCCCGGGGAGAACCCCGTGGTGACCGACGGCTCCCTTGAGGAGGATCTCGCCCGCCGCGACTTCAGCATCAATGCGATGGCCCTGGTGTTCGCCAGCCCCGGGCCCGGCCTGCGCCTGCTGGATCCCCATGGCGGTGGTGCCGACCTGGCCCACCGGCAGCTGCGCCTGCTGCACCCCAGAAGCCTGGAGGACGACCCCACCCGGATCGTGCGGGCCGCCCGCTATGCCGCCCGGCTGGGGTTCAGCCTGGCCCCCTCCAGCCTGGAGCAGTTGCGCACCACCCTGGCCCGCTGGCCCTGGGGGGAGGAGAGCCGCGGCGCCGGCACCGGTGATGGACGGGTGCCGCCGGCCCTGGGCACGCGGCTGCGGATGGAGCTGGAGCTGCTGCTCAAGCGGGAACCCTGGGAGGCGGCCCTGGGCTACCTGCAGGCCTGGGGCGCCCTGGTGCTGGTGGATCCGGCCCTGCAGTACGACACCGGCTGGCGGCGCCGCCTGCGCTGGGCCCGCCGCTGCGGCTTGCCGCCCCTGGTCGCCCTGCTGGCGGTCAGCGGATCAGCGCCAACCGTGGCGACGCGCCTGCAGCTCCCCCACGGCCAGCAGGGTCTCCTGGCCCAGCTGGCCCTGCTGCGCCAGAGCTGGCAGGCCCTGCATGCAGCGCCGTCCACGGC
>NZ_JAYGHZ010000020.1:0-15669 GCF_034931285.1 Synechococcus sp. BA-120 BA3 | reverse complement strand
ATCCCAATGGACTGATGAGCAAGACCAACCGGCGCCGGCTACGGCGTCAACAAGCCGGGGCTACAGCCTCACAGGGTGGGCCAGATTTCATGTCGCCGGAGGACCAATTCCGGATGTCGCTTGACACACCGCCTGGATCTCCCTGCAGGAGAACAACGCCATCGCCGTGGTTGATCTGAGCGGCTCCGCGCCGGTGATCAGCACCATCTTCTCCGCCGGCATCAAGGACTGGTCCCGCGGCGTCGCCAGTGCCGAGAATTTCAGTTTCGAACTGGAGTATGCCGCTGGCTCCGCCAACCAGCCCGATGGGGTGCTGGCTGGTGGCCTTTCCGGCCTGTTCTTCGCCGGCAAGGAGACGCTGAACGGTACCGAACTGGATGTCTACTACTCCATCACCGATCGGGGCCCCAACGGCGATCTGATCGCTGGTCAGCGTCAGTTCCTGGATCCGGACTTTCAGCCCAGCATCTACAAGCTGGGCATGAATCGCAGCACCGGAGCCGTCACCGAGCTGGGCCGCATTGGACTCAATCGTCCCGATGGCACCCCCCTCACCGGTCTGCCCCAGCTGGCGATCAAGGATGACGTCCCGATCGACGCCGCCAATGCGCCACTGGCCTATGACCCCTTCGGCATCGACTCGGAAACCGTCTCGCTGTTCAGCCTCACCATCGGCGGCAGCACGCGCCAGGTGTTCGCCGTCGGCGATGAATACCGGGGTCAGATTTCGATCTTTGATGCGCTGAGCGGCAACCTGATCCAGCGCTACATCCCCGCCGGTCAGAAGGCCCAGCTGGCCGCCCAGCACAACGTGGGCGGCGCCACCCCGATCGGCGCGGAGACGATCGACAGCCTGCCGGCCATCTACGGCAACCGCTGGAGCAACCGTGGCATCGAGGGCATGGCCTTCAATCCCACCGACGGCCTGCTCTATGCCTTCATGCAGAGCCCCCTGGATGTGGATGCCAATGGGGACGGCGTCACCGAAGGCCGCAGCCGCTCCGAACTCACCCGCATCCTGGCGATCGACCCCGCCACCGGTACCCCGGTGAAGGAACACCTCTACCTGCTGAGTGGCCGCTCCGGGCAGGACAAGATCGGCGATGTGGCCTTCGACGCCGACCGTGGCGTCTTCCTGGTGATGGAGCGCGACAGCAGCCGCAGCCTCACCGGCTTCAAGCACGTGTTTGAGGTGGATCTGCGCGGTGCCACCGACACCCTGCCGCTCACCAGCGCCGCCGACCAGGCCACGGACGGCTGGCTGGGCGCGATCGGCGTGGTCAGCCCCGAGCTGCTCGACAACCGCCGCACCCTCGTCGATCACGACAGCAACGCCGCCACGGCCCCGATCTTCAGCACCTCCAGCGCCGACGTGCTGGCTGCCGCCGGCATCCGCCTGGCCCACAAGATCGAGTTGTTCAATCTGCCCTCCATCGGCGGCAGCCTGGCTTTCGACAAACCGGAAGGCCTCACCATCCGCGATGACGGCGCCCTGGTGATCAACTACGACAACGATTTCGGCACCGAAGGCGCCAGCGGCAACACGATCACCGTGGTGAGCTTCGACGGCGCCGGCTTCGACAGTTCCGACCGCGACGGCCCCTCGAACAGCAATCAGTACCTGCCAGTCGCCGGCCTGCCGCTCTACAGCCTCACCATGCCGGACGGCATCGCCACCTTCACCGATTCCCAGGGGCGCAGCTTCCTGCTGGCGGTGGGTGAGGGCGATTCGCGCGAGTACGAGCCGGACCGGGGCAACATCTTCTTCGACCTCACCCGCGCCAACGACGGCGCCCTGGTGAACGGCACCCCCTTCCGGGACCATCCCGGTGTGGATGCGCTGAATGACGCCTTCGCCGCCGCCACCGGCGTCAGCCGCACCCGCCTCAACCTGCTCAATGACTACGGCGACATCAACGGCGACGGCCTGATCGACAAGCCGTTCAGCATCGGCTCCCGCTCCCTGCGCATCTATGACGTGCAGGGCAACGTGGTGTTCGATTCCAGCGACGCCCTGGAGGAGCTGGCCGACAGCCTTGGCCTGATGGCCTCCAATCGCGACGACGACAAGGGCACCGAGCCCGAGATGGTGGAGATCGCCACCGTGGCCGGTCGCACCTACGCCTTCGTGGCCCTGGAGCGCACCACCACGAGTGTGGCCGCCGTGTTCGACGTGACCGACCCGTACAACGTGGTGGCTGTGGATCCGGTGGTGTTCCCCGGCGCCGAGCGGATCGAGGGCATCACCTTCCTGCGCAGCACCTCCGGGGAGCCGGCCGGCCTGATCGCCAGCAGCGAAGGCAATGACGTGGTGAGCATCACCACAGCGGCGCCCCTGCCCAGCGGCAGTGCCTTCCGCCTGCAGCTGTTCCACCTGGCCGACCAGGAGGGGGCCATCTCGGCCCTGGACAATGCGCCCCGCCTCTCCGGTGTGCTCAACGCCCTGCGGGCCCAAGACATCGACCTTGACGGCATCCCTGGCTTCACCAACACCCTCACCCTCTCCAGCGGCGACGCCTGGATCCCCGGCCTGTTCTACGGAGCCTCCGCCCAGGCCTACGGCGCCGTGGGCCGCGGCGATGTGCTGATCCAGAACGCCCTGGGCGTCCAGGCGATCGCCTTCGGCAACCACGAGTTCGACCAGGGCACCGCCGTGGTCCGGGACCTGATCCGGCCCAATGCGGCCGCCGGTTACCCCGGCACGGCCTTCCCCTACCTGAGCGGCAACCTCGACTTCAGCACCGACGCCAACCTGGCCTCCCTGGTGGTGCCCGCCGGCCAGGCACCCCAACCCAACACCATCACCAGCAGTGTCGTCTTCGATGTCAACGGCGAGTCGGTGGGTGTGGTGGGCGCCACCACACCCTGGCTGCGCACCATTTCCAGCCCGGGCGGCGTTGGCGTGGCTCCGGGCCCGTTCAGCGGTGTGCCCACGGCCGCCGAACTCGATGCCCTCGCCGCTGAGATCCAGGCTGATGTGGACGCCCTGATCGCGGCCAATCCGGGCCTGAACAAGGTGATCCTGCTGGCCCACATGCAGCAGATCAGCATCGAGCAGGCCCTGGCCGAGCGCCTGCGCCACGTGGACATCATCGTGGCCGGTGGCTCCAACACCCGCCTGTTCGACAGCGATGACGTGACCCGCCCCGGCGACAGCGTTCAGGGTCCCTACCCGATCGTCAAGACCGACGCCGATGGCAAGCCCGTGGCGGTGGTCAACACCGATGGCACCTATAAGTACCTGGGCCGCCTGGTGCTCGACTTCGATGCCTCCGGGGTGATCATCCCGGCCAGCTACGACCCCAGCCTCAGTGGTGCCTACAGCACCGATGCCGCCGGCGTTGCGGCCCTCAATGCCGAGGCCTTCATCGATGCTCGGGTCCAGGAGGTGGTCGACAACCTGCGGGCGGTGATCGTCTCCCAGGAGTCGGACTGGTTCGGCGTCAGTGAGGTGTTCCTCAACGGCAACCGCAACCCCGGTGTGCGCAGCGAGGAAACCAACCTCGGCAACCTCACGGCCGACGCCAATCTCGCCTACGCCCGCCAGATCGATCCCACCGTGGTGGTCTCGCTCAAGAACGGCGGCGGCATCCGCAATTCCATCGGCCAGTCGACCATTCCCACCGGTTCGGTGACCGGGGTTCCCGAGCTGCTGCCCACCGCGGCGGTGTTCGACGCCCAGGGCAACGTGGTGAAGCCGGAGGGCGGCATCTCCCGCAATGACATCGCCAACGCCCTCAGCTTCAACAACGGCCTGTCGCTCGTCAGCGTCTCCCCCAGCGAACTCAAGGCCCTGATCGAGCACGGCATCGGCGCCGGCATCAACCAGGGCCGGTTCCCCCAGGTGGGCGGCCTGGCCTTCAGCTACGACCTCAGCCGCCCGACAGGCTCCAGGGTGGTGAACCTGGCGATCCAGGACGAGGTCGGCAACGATCTTGACGTCGTGGTCCGAAACGGCGAGGTGGTGGGCGATCCGGCCCGCAGCATCCGGATGGTGACCCTGGACTTCCTGGCCAGTGGCGGTGACGGCTACCCCTTCGCGAGCCTCACGAACCCCAACCGGGTGAACATCACCCAGCCGGGCGGCGCCCCCCGCACCGGCGTCGCCACCTTCGCCGCCGATGGCTCCGAGCAGGATGCCCTGGCCGAATTCCTGGCCGACAACCACTCCCCCGACAACCCGTTCACGGCGGCCGACACCCCGGCGGCTCTCGACACACGCCTCCAGAACCTGGCGGTGCGCGTCGATTCTGTGATCGATCCGATCCTTGTCGGCACCCCCGGCAACGACATCCTCCTTCCGGGCCTCTCAACGGTCCCCGGCTTCGACGGTCGCCTGGACACCGTGTTCACCGGCGCCGGCAACGACGAGGTGGATGTGGCGATCACCAGCGGCTTCGACAACAGGATCTTCACCGGATCCGGTGCCGACGTGGTGTACGCGGGCAGCCGCGATGTGATCACCGGTGGCAGCGGCAGCGACCAGATCTGGGCGATCGATGGCGGTCAGAACCGCCTCAGCGGCATGGCCGGCCATGACGAATTCATCATCGGCAGCAGCGGCAACCGGGCCCTGGGCGGCGAGGGCAACGATGTCTTCACCATCCTCGCTGGGGCCGGCACCAACCACCTCAACGGTGGCGCCGGTGCCGACCAGTTCTGGCTGGTGAGCGAGCCGGGGGATCGGCCCGCGGCCAAGCAGTACGTGATGGATTTCACCGTCGGCTTGGACACGGTGGGCCTGCGGGGCGTGGCCTTCGCGGATCTCGGCTTCTCCCAGGTGGGAGCCGACACCCTGCTGCGTGTGTCGGGGGTGGGCGTGGGCCACTTCACGAACATCAGCGCCGCCGCGCTCAACAACCAGGCCAACTTCGCCCTGGTCTGAGGCGTTCCGGGGGCCCATTCCCTGGGCCCTCTCGCGTCTCTGTTTTCCTCCCCCGCCTATCCCCCCCCGGACCATGCCAGCCCTCTTCACAGGCCTGTACAGCCAGAGCTTCGATGCCCTGGCCCTCTCCGGCTCCGGGAATGGCTGGGCCAACGACGTGACCCTGCCGGGGTGGCACCTGTTCCGCCAGCCGGCGGCTGCCCCGGTCGCCCTTGCCACCTACAACGCCGACAGCGGCACCGGCAATGCCGGTGCCTTCGTGAGCTACGGGTCGACGGGCAGCAGCGACCGGGCTTTGGGGGGGCTGGGGTCGGGCGGCAGTTATTTCGGTTCCCCCTCCAGCGGGTCGGTGGCCGGCTGGTTCGCCCTGGCCCTCACCAATGCCAGCGGGGCGGCGATCTCCAGCTTGGATCTCTCCTTCAACGGCGAGCAGTGGCGCAACGGCGGCAACACCGCGGCCCAGACGATGGAGCTGCAGTGGGGCTTCGGCGCCAGCTTTGAGCAGGTGGGCCTCTGGGCCACGCCGGGGGCCAGCTTCAACTGGGCCTCACCGGTGACCGGCAGCACGGCCGGTGCGGTCGATGGCAACGGCGCCGGCAGGGTGGCTGGTGTGGGCGGCAGCCTCGACCTCTCGGCCAGCCCCTGGGCGGCCGACGCCACCCTCTGGCTGCGCTGGGCGGAGATCAACGATCCCGGCAACGACCACGGCCTTGCCATCGACGATCTGCGCCTGTCGGTGGCGACGCCGCCGGGGCTGCCTGAGGTCGCGATCGCGGCCATCGACGCCGTGGCGAGCGAATCCGGCGATGGGGCCAGCCTGCGCATCAGCCGCACCGGCTCCACGGTGGCGGCCCTGGCGGTTCCGATCCGCCTGGTCAGCGGGGTCGGTCTGGCCGACGCCAGCGACCTGGCCAGCCCCCTGCCGGCCTCGGTGCTGATCCCGGCGGGAGCGGCCAGCGTTGATCTGGCGATCGCGGTGCTCGATGACGCCGTCGATGAAGGCCCCGAGACCCTGAGCATCGAGCTGACCGCACCGACGGGCCACACGATTGCCGCTGGGGCGGGCAGTGCCGCGGTCACCATCGCCGACAACGACCGCATCAGCCGGATCTCGGCGGTGCAGGGCAGCGGCGCCAGCAGCCCCCTCCTGAACCAGAGCGTGACCCTCACCGCCGTGGTGGTGGGCGACTTCCAGGCCAGCGCCGAACTGGGTGGCTTCTTCCTGCAGGAGGAGACCGGCGACTGGGACACCAGCGCCCTCACCTCCGAGGGGCTCTACGTGGCCTACCCCCTGACGGGCACGAATGTTGATGTGGTGATCGGTGACCGGGTGCGGCTCACCGGCACGGTGGCCGAGCGCTTCGGCCAGACGGTGATCACGGCCGTCAGCGCCCTGACGGTGGAAGGGCAGGGCCGCCTGGGGGACACGCAACGGGTCGACATCCCTGACCTGCTCGCCCAGCGCAGCAGCGCCCTCGATCTGGAGCCCTACGAGGGCATGTGGGTGCGCTTCCCGGAGACCCTCAGCGTCAACGGTCTGTTCGGCCAGTTCCGCTTCGGCGAGGTGGAGCTCAGCGCCGGGGGGCTGCCGCTCCAGCCCACCAATGTGATGGAGCCGGGGCCGGCCGCCTTTTCCGCCGAGCAGGCCACGGCCCTGCGCGAGCTGGTGCTCGACGACGGCAGCAACAGCGCATACCGGCCCGCGGCGGCGGCCACCCCGGCGGCGCCGGTGCGGGACCAGCTGCTGCGTCGCGGCGACACCATCGCCGATGTGGAAGGGGTGCTGGGGTTCGACTTCGGCAAGTACCGGCTGCAGCCCACGGCGCCACTCAGCTTCACCACCGGCAACCCCCGTCCGCCGGCGCCGGCGCCGGCTGGGGCCGGGCAGCTGCGGCTGGCCAGCTTCAACGTGCTCAACACCTTCACCACCCTTGACGTTCCTGGGGCGACCACGGCCACCGGTCTGGACCCCCGGGGTGCCGACACGGCCGAGGAGCTGGAGCGCCAGCTCACCAAGCTCACCGCTGCCCTGGTGGGCCTGAAGGCCGATGTGATCGGCCTGATGGAGCTGGAGAACGACGCCGACGACGCCACCCTGGCCGCGATCGTGGCGCGGCTCAACGCCGCCCAGCCCAGCGGCTCTCCGCGCCTCTACACCTTTGTGCCCACCGGCCTGATCGGCAGCGACGCCATCAAGGTGGGGCTGATCTACGACAGCCAGGCGGTGGCCCCCACCGGCCCGGCCCAGGTGCTGGACAGCGCCGGCTTCACCGATCCCCTCGCCACCGGCAGTCCGCTCAACCGGCCGGCCCTGGCCCAGGGCTTCCGGGAACTGGCCAGCGGCGAGGTGCTCAATGTCGTCGTCAACCACCTCAAATCGAAGGGCAGCGGCGGTGCCACCGGAGCCGACCTCGACCAGCGGGATGGCCAGTCGGCCTTCAATGCCACCCGCACCGCCGCCGCCAGCGAACTGGTGCGCTGGATCGGCACCGACCCCACCGGCAACGGCGACGGCGACTGGGTGGTGCTGGGCGACATCAATGCCTATGCCAAGGAGGATCCGATCGCCGTGTTCGAAGCGGCGGGCTTCCGCAACGCCCTGCCCACCTTCACGGCCGAGCCGCCCTCCAGCTACGCCTTCTTCAACCCGGTCGACATGAGCGGGGCGCTGGATCACATGCTGATCTCCCCGTCGCTGGTGAGCCAGGCGGTGGCGGCCAGCGAGTGGAGCATCAATTCCGCCGAGGGCGCCTTCCGCGACTACAACCTCGATACCAACAGCAACGGCAACGCGGCGTCCCGCGATTTCTTCGCCCCCGATCCGTACCGCACCTCCGACCACGACCCCCTGCTGCTGGACCTGGATCTGGGCCGGGCGCTGCCCGCCGGACTCGCCTTCTCCCACGGCGTCGCCTCCGGCGATCCCTATGCCGATTCGGTGATCCTCTGGACCCGGATCACGCCGCCCGCCGGTTTCGCCGGACTGGTTGACGTGCAGTGGGAGGTGTCCCGCAGCGCCGGTTTCGAGGCCGGCTCGATCGTCGACAGCGGCGTGTTCACCACCAGCGTCGCCCGCGACTGGACCGTGAAGGTGGAGGCCGACGGCCTCAGCGCCGACACCGTCTATCACTACCGCTTCCGTGCCGGTGCGGCGCAGTCGATGGTGGGGCAGACCAAGACCCTGCCGGTGGGCAGCGGCCCGGTGCGGCTGGCGGTGTTCTCCTGCGCCAACTTCACCGCCGCCGAGGAATTCCTCGCCTACGCCCGGGCCGCCGCCGTCCACGCGGTGAACCCCTACGACGCCCTGGTGCATCTGGGCGACTACATCTATGAATACGGTCCCGGCGGCTTCAACGAGGCAGAGGACGCCGCCGGCAGCCGCGGCTTCCTGCCCGACCGCGAGATCGTCAGCCTCGACGACTACCGCCTCCGCTATGCCCAGTACCACACCGATGTCAATCTTCAGGCCCTGCGGGCCGCGGCGCCGCTGATCGCCATCTGGGACGACCACGAGACCGCCAACGACAGCTGGGCCGGTGGCGCCCAGAACCACCAGAGCGCCAGCGAGGGCGACTGGATCGCCCGGCGCGACGCCGCCCTCAAGGCTTACCACGAGTGGCTGCCGATCCGGGAGCCCGGCCTGCGCCAGAGCGGTGACGGGGCCACCGCCCTCTCCCCCCTCACCCAGGGCTACCGCTCCTTCGAGTTCGGCGACGTGCTGGCGCTGCACATCCTCGAAACCCGTCTCACCGCCCGCGATGAGCAGCTGGAGTACCCCGATGCCGCCGCCGTGCAGGCCCGCATCGGCGCGATCCTCGCCGACCCGGCCCTGCTGGCGGCCTATGCGAACCGGCTGGGGCTCACCCCGCCGGCCTCCCCCGCGGCGGTCCCGGGCTTTGCCGCCGCCCTGGCCCCCCTGGTGACCCAGGAACTGGTGCTGGCCACCGTGCAGCAGGCCTGGGGCGATCCCGACCGGGATCTGATCGGCGACGCTCAGATGGCCTGGCTGCAGGAACGCATGGCCGGCTCCGGCGCCGCCTGGCAGGTGCTGGGCCAGCAGGTGCTGATGCAGTCGATGGCGGTGCCGGCGGAGCTGCTGCTGGATGCCGGCAACCCCGCCCTGCTCGACAAGTACGCCGCCCCCCTGCAGAAACTCGCCACCGGTACCCCGTTCGATCAGCTGTCAGCCGCAGAGCAAGCCCTGTTCTCCGAAGCGGGCAAGATCCCCTACAACCTCGACGCCTGGGATGGCTATGGGGTGGAGCGTGAAACCATCCTGCAGAGCGCCCTGGCCCTGGGCAAACGGCTGATCAGCCTGGCCGGCGACACCCACAACGCCTGGGCCGGCGTGCTCGACACGATGACGGCGGGCACCGGCCCCGCCGGCAGCCTGGCCGGCCTGGAGTTCGCCAGCCCTGGGGTCACCTCACCGGGGCTGGAGAGGTATCTCCCCGGCGCCGATGCCTACATCCGGGCGAATTACCCCGCCGTCGATGGCCTTGACGGCCTGTTCATGGGGTACATCAACGGACTGGCCTACGCCGATGTGAACCGGCGCGGCTTCCTCGATCTCACCGTCACGACCGATCAGGTGAACGGGGAGTTCCACCTGCTCTCCGGCATCGATGCCATCACCGACCAGCCAGCCTGGGCGATCGAGACGGTGACCGGTTCGGCCGACTTCCGCCTGGCGGTGGCTCCCGAGCAGGGCGGGCCGATCCTCTGGCAGCCCGGCTGGAAGGAACTCGACCTGATCTTCGGTGCGGCGGTGGACGCCAGCGGCAACCTGATGCTGCTGGATCCGGCCGCCTACGGGGCCGTGCCCGAGCAGGGCATCCAGCTCGCCAACGTCACAGTGATCGGTTCCGAGGCGCCGGACACGGTCTACGTCGGAGTGGGCTCCCGCATCGAGGGCCGGGGCGGCAGCGACCAGTTCTTCAACACGGAAAGCCTGGGCGGCAACGTCCTGGTGGGCGGGGCGGGCTCCGACCAGTTCTTCCTGGGCCAGGCCAGGGATGTCGTCATCGGTGGCCGCCTGATCGACCCCGCTACCACGCCCTGGCTGGCGCCCGCCACGGCCCTGGCGGACCGGGAGGCCGATCAGTTCCTGATCGACAGCTCCGCTGCGGTGGCGACGGCCCCGCTGCTGCAGATCCGCGACTTCGAAGTGGGCCGGGACACGGCCTTCATCGATGGCCAGCAGCTCCAGGGCAACTGGGGGCAGATCAAGCAGGCCCTGGCTGCGGCCGGCATCCAGGCCAATGCGGCACCGGAGCTGGTGGCCCCGTCCGGTGGGCCCCGTCTCACCGTGATTCCCGGTGTCCAGGTGCTTCAGAACCTCGCTGCCCTCGGCCTCGATGCCGATGGCGACGACCTGCAGCTGGTGGTCCTCGAAGGCCCCGACTGGATCCGCGCCGACCGCACGACCCTCAGCGTCACGGCCCCCGCCGGCTTCGGCCCGGCCGACCTGGCCAGCCTCAACCTGCGGCTTGGGTTTTTCGATGGAACGGCGATCACGCCCTTCGCGCCGGCGCTGACGATCGGTGCGGTCCCTCCCTCCGATCCTGGCAACCCGGTCGTGGTGGTCATCACCCCCGGCGGCGATGCGACAACCATCCCCGTCGCCATCACAGGCGGGACTGTTCAGCCCGACCGTCCCTTCCAGGTGGTGCCGACCACGGCCCCCGGTGCTGGCCTCGCTGAGAGCTCCGTGGATTTCGGCATCGATCTGGACCCGGGGCTGGAGAGGGCGACGGTCAGCTTCGGGCTCGCCGCCCTGACCGTCGGAGCCCCCATCGCTGACACCCCGACCAGCCGCTGGATCGCCGTCGCCACCGACCCAGGCATCGGCGTGACCACCCCGCTGACCTACGACCCGCGCCAAGGCGGCGGTGCCCGCTTCTATGACCTCGACGCCGATGGGTCCGCGGAGTTCCTGCACCTCTCCCTGGGCGATGGCGGCCCCGGTGATCAGGGGCCGGCGGCGGATGGCGAGATCCTGCAGTCGCTGACCGTCGGAACGGTGGATCTCCAGCCCGTCTTCCGCCGCGCCGATCCCCTCACCCTCACGGTGGCGGATCCGTCCAACGGCAGCGCGGCCGCCAGCCTGGTGGTGCGGGCCAGCCTCTCGGGCCGGCCGGCCAGCTCCAACCAGATCGGCTATGTGGTGCTCGAGGCCAGTGAACTGGCCGGTGCCGATGCGCTTCTGACGGATCTGGCGGCCATCCGCTCCCGCGCCCAGACCCTCTTCTCCACCCTGGAGAGCAGCGACGTCACCCTGGCGGCGGGCACTACCTTCGATCGCGAGATTCTGCTGGTCAACGGCCAGTCGGTGCGCTTCTTCGAGGTGAGCGATGCCAGCCTCGCGGACCTCACCAGTGCCGCTGACGCGCGTCTGCGCTTCTTCAGCCCCGACGCCCCCGCCGGCGCCGATCGTTCGGTGGGCTTCGCTTCCCCCAGCGGTGTGAGCCTCTCCCTCGATCTGCTCGACACCGACCAGGGACTCGATGCGCTGATCGGCCAGGAGCAGGGCCTGGCTCCGGTCCTGGACTTCACCGCCTTCTCCTCCTCCCAGGCGGTCCAGGGCACCGTTGTGCTCAGCCGGGAAGCCAATTTCGACGCCATCACCGGCTTCTACCGCGCCCTTGATGCCCAGGGCACCGTGCACGACGCAGCCGGCAACCTGGTGCGCCCCGGGGAGGCGAACTACCGCCAAGCCGCCCTGCGCGCCGACAACCTCGTCACCGAGCTCCAGGGCCTGCGGGTGGGCGACAACCAGTCCAGCGCCACATCGGTCACCATCACGGAATCCTCCTTCCTGGCGCCCTTCGCCCAGGTGCGGGGCCGCACCTTCTTTGCCTATGCCGGAGCCAATGCCGACGGCATCAGCCACTTCCGGACATTGGGCACCAATCTGTTCGGCCTGGAGGACACCTTCGGTGGTGGTGACCGCGATTTCGACGACCACGTGATCGGCTTCAACTTCAACCAGCTGGTCTGAGTCCATCGGCCCGGGGCATGGATGGCTGCTTTTTTGCCTGCTACGCTCTTGCGGTTGCCGGTTAGAAATGCAGGTAAAGCCCCAGGATCTTGCGGGCTTGTTCAGAAAGAGTTGCCTGCCATTTCTGCTTGTCATTGCCATCGTCATCTCGTTTGCCGGGATCCTGAGTCAGAGCGGTCAGGTGTCCGAATGGCCGATGGATCAGTCCTTTGTGACGCGGGCAGATCTGCGCCTTGATCGACTGCCGACGGGCTGGGTCTTTCAATATCCCCGCTTCAAGTGGTCCGGTGGCGTGTCCGCCAGCCTGCTGATCGGCCTCTATAAGTTGGTGGTCTCTCCGGCTCCGGAGACGCTCAACTGGCATGCCAAGTGCATCACCACCCTGCTGTTTCTGGGATCCTCCTATTCGCTTTGTCTATTGTTCATTCGTCACTGGTTCTTCCAGGCCCTGGCCTTCTCCGTCATCGCCAGTTCCGCCCTTCAGTTTGCCGAGCCTTCCAGTGACATCATCGCAGCGTCGTTCTTCGCCTTGTTTATGTTGTCCGTGCGGCTGGGGTGGCCACGGCTGATATCCTCTGGGCTCCTGGTGCTGTTCGGGCTCTCCAAGATCCAGTTGCTCCTCTGCTCCCTGGGGGTGGGTCTGTATGGTACTGGTGGGATTTCCGGCAGAACCGGATGCGCTGGCAGATCCCGCTGGGGATGGCCTTCTGGCTGGTGTTGCTGATGGCTCCCGGATTCAAGCTCTATGGGATGGACATGGTCAGGACGGTCAAGGGACTGCGAACCTTTGGCTCGTCCTATGTCTTCATGTTCAGCCCCCATCAGTTTTCTCCTGGTTCTGAATCGCTGGCTGCCAACGCTGCGAATTGGCAAGATGTGATGCGTTCGGTGTTCCCGGGAGCGCGCACGGTGAGCGAGGTGATGCTTCGGTACCCCAAGAAATATCTTGATTTTGTCCTGGTCTCTGGCGCCTTCGGCCTTTTTTCTGTGCTGCAGACGATGGGATTGATGCTGATTCCCTTTTTCCGGGCATGGCGCCTTGGGGCCTTTCCTGCAGCCACCCAGCTCAGCCTGAGGTTTCTGGGTGCGGCGGCGTTCCTTTCCCTTGTGCCGCCGCTGCTGCTGCGATTCATCAGTCCCCGCTATCTCGCCGTGGTCTTCATTCCGCTGGTGGTGCTGTCCGCCGCAGCCGCCGGATCCGCCCAGGCGCCACGGTCCCTGAAGATCACGTTTCTGATCTGTTCGCTGCTGACCCTGGTGCTGAATCTGGCCGTGTTCAGCGAGCGCCTCGTCGCGTCACCAGGGATGCCTTTCGGTTGAGGGGACGGCACCGGGCGGCAGCCAGATCGATCGGGGCAGCCACGGCGATCGCCGTCAGGAGTTGGACCATGAAAAAAGCCCTGCCGAGGCAGGGCTTGCAGGAAAGGGTTGGACCACCATCCCGGGGTTCGGGACCCGGGGATGGCTGACCAACGGTGAACTCAGCCGGCGCTCCAGACGCCACCGGCGATGTTGGCCAGCGGGGACTGGATGGCGGTGCTGCAGAGGAACCAGGCGAAGGCGGCGCCACCGCAGCCACCCAGCCAGAAGCCGCTGGCGAATTCCGCCCAGCCGGCTTTGGTGAACAGGTCGGCCGGGGGGTTGTCGATGGTGGCGTCGGGGGGCTGGACGTTGGGGCCAGTGCCGGCGGTGCCGTAGATCGACAGGCAGATGGTCAGAATCGACACCAGGCCGATGGCGGCGAGCAGGCCGGCGGTGCTGGCGAACTCGGTGGCGCGCAGGGGGCCGGTGTAGGCGAAGGGGCCGTAGAGCAGGTAGCCGTGGGCCATGCCCACCTCAAGACCGCGACGGTTGGGCGAGAGGGAGGGGCGGTAGGCCGGCAGGGCGTTCAGGAAGGCCTTGGTGAAGTAGCTGCTGTTGACGGGGGTGGCCAGATTGCCGACGGTCGGGTCGGCCACGGGGGTCACGGTCATGGGAAGCGGATCGGGGGGTCGGCGGATCGGAGGGGGGAGGCGAAGGACGCTGGGGCCGGAGCCGGCGTCAGTCGGTCGCCTCGATCACGTTGAACAGCAGGGCCATGGCCACCGCCGCGCCGAGGATTCCCACCAGGGGAACCATCACGGACGGCATCCAGGCAACGGCAAATTCACCAGTCATGGCTTGGGCCAGTAGGAACCGCCGGTACTGTAAGGACCATGCCCTGTCCGGCTTCTCGGCGACGCGGGGGGCGACATAAAAGTTCAGCCGCCGCGCCCAGCCGCCCTGCTCACCCGCCCCCGCGCAGGGTCGCCCGCACCCGGTAGATCGGCCGGCCCTGGCTTTCGTGATAGGTGCGCATCTGCAGTTCCGCCAGCAGCCCGAAGCTGAACAGCTGCACGCCGCTGAGGATCGCGAACACCGCCATCAGCAGCAGGGGGCGGTTGCCGATGTCGGCCCCCAGCAGCAGCTTCTCCCCCACCAGCCAGGCGACGATGGCCAGCCCCGACAGCAGGGCCAGGAGGCCGGCGAAGCCGAACACGTGCATCGGCCGGGTCAGGAACCGCTTCATGAACCAGACCGTCAGCAGGTCCATCAGCACCCGGAAGGTGCGATCGATGCCGTACTTGCTGCGGCCGTAGCGGCGGGCCTGGTGGGACACCCTCACCTCACCGATCCGGGCCCCTTCGATGAAGGCCAGGGCCGGCAGGAACCGGTGCAGTTCCCCGTAGAGGTTCATGTCGCTGACCACCTCGCGCCGGTAGGCCTTCAGGGAGCAGCCGTAGTCGTGCAGCCGTACCCCGGTGACCCGGGCGATCAGGCGGTTGGCCAGCAGGGACGGCAGCAGCCGGTCCAGGGCTCCGTCCTGGCGTTGGTGCCTCCAGCCGCTCACCAGGTCCAGCTCGTCCTGCTCCAGCCGGGCCAGCAGCATCGGGATGTCGGCAGGATCGTTCTGGAGGTCGCCGTCGAGGGTGACGATCACCCCGCCGCTGCTGGCATCGAAACCGGCGGCCATGGCGGCCGTCTGCCCGTAGTTGCGGCGCAGCAGCACCGCCACAAGTTCGGGCACCCGGCCCGCCAGATCCCGCAGCACCGCCGGGGTGCCGTCCCTCGAACCGTCATCCACCAGGACCAGCTCGAAGGTGCGCCCCAGCGGCCGCAGGGCTGCCAGCAGCTTCTTCACCAGATGGGGAAGGCTCTCCTCCTCGTTGTAGAGGGGGACGACGACGGAGAGTTCGGGGGGGAGTTCGGGAACGGAGAGTTCCGGACTGTGGGCCAGGGCTGCCCCCGCCATGACCGATCCCCAGGCTCGTCGCCTGAACTTACCTCAGGGCGGCAGGGGGCTGCCGTCGTGGCTGTGCATCACCCGCCCCGCGCCCCGCAGTTCGGCCCGGTAGTGGCAGGCCACCGGATCCCGGTTGCGGGGGTTCAGGTCGTCGATGCCGATGCCGTCGCGGCCGTGCTGACGCCCGGAGCTGTGCAGGTAGCGGCCGCCGCCCAGGTGCAGGGCCACGTGGGTGCAGCGCCGCGGGGTGCCGAAGAACAGCAGATCCCCCGGCCGCAGCAGGCTGGTGACGCCGCTGGCCACGGCCGCCGGGCGGCAGAAGCGTTCCTGCAGGTAGGCGTCGCGGGGCAGCCAGATGCCGGCCTGGGCGAAGGCGGTCTGCACCAGCCCCGAGCAGTCGAAATCGGGCCCCAGGGTGCCCCCCCAGAGGTAGCGGTTGGGGCGGTGACGGGCGGCCTCGGCGAAGGCCAGCACCGCCTCCAGGCGGGCGGCGATCCGGTCGCGATCGAGGCGGGGCAGCGG
>NZ_JAYGHZ010000019.1:0-16121 GCF_034931285.1 Synechococcus sp. BA-120 BA3 | reverse complement strand
CCTCCGGCCCGCCGGTGGCCGTGCCGCCTGCGGCGGCCCCGGCCCCCATCGATCGCTACCGCTACTGCCGGGTGCACCAGGAGGACGTGAAGGCCGCTTCGGCCCGCCTCACCAACGCCGCCAAGCCCTGGATGGTGGCCCAGAAGCACCACGCCCCCGGCAGCGAGGCGTACATCGAAGCCCAGCAGGCCTACGACGCGGCCGTGGCCGAGCTGGAACGGCTGCTGCCGCCCGAGATCCGTAACGGCATGGATCTGCTGCCCACCGCCGCCGAGGCCTACAGCCGCTGTGATCGCCAGGTGATCGAAGGAACCGCCGGTCCGTCGAGCTAAGGATCAGGGCTGATCGCGTGGTGGCTCAGGCCCAGGGCGGCGGCGACCCTGATCAGCGCCTGGTCGGCTGTGGCGAGGACCAACGCCTCACGGCTGGCGATGGCCAGGTGGAGGGCATCCCCACCGCGCAGCGGCAGGCTCCCCAGCTCCTGCAACCACTGCCTGGCCTGCAGGAAATCGGTGCCCCGCGGTTCCAGCAATCGCAGGCGCTCGCGGCGGAAACAGTCGAATTCAGCGTGAATGGCCCCGGCACGGTCTTCGCTGAGGGCACCCCGGCGTACGCAGAGGGCCACCACGGCGGCGAACTCCACCAGCACCCAGTGGCTGATCCAGAGCGGCGCAGGGCCCTGGTTGAGAAACCACCGCTCCGCCGCAGGGAAACCGGTGTCGTTCAGGAAAAGCGACAGCAGCACGCAGGTGTCGACATAGGTTGCCACCAACGGGTCCCGGCGTCGGGGCGTCATCCCCGATCCCGCCGCAGCTCATCGACGAGGGCCACCGCGCTCCCCGCAAAGGGGGGCTGGTGGTCGTGGAACCGCCGCAGCCGCTCCGGCCAAGACAGCGGACCTTCCTCCTCTGGGGCAGGACGTTCCCGCACCAGCCGGGCCACAGGCTGGCCGCGGCGGGTGATCACCACCTCGTCACCCATCTCGACCGCATCCAGAAGGGCGGAGAGCTGCGCTTTCGCTTCAGCCAGACCAACAGCTCGCATGGTCAGGTGGTCAGATGGTCCGCCAAGTGTAGGCCCGGTGCCCACCTGGGACGCCGGTCCGTAGGCTGCCCCCAAGACGATGGGCCCTCCCGTGCTGGATCAGCGCCTGCTGCGCAACGACCCGACGCTGATCACCGGCCCCCTGGCGCGGCGCGGCATGGCCACCGACCTCTCAGGCCTGCGCCAGCTGGCCCTGGACGCCCGCGACCTGGAGCAGCGGCGCAGTGAGCTGCAGGCGGAGGGCAACCGCATCGGCAAGGAGGTGGGCGAGCGTATCCGGGCCGGCGCCGCCCCGGGCGGCGAGGAGGTGAAGGAGCTGCGGGAGCAGGGCAACCGGATCAAGCGGCAGGTGGGGGAGCTGGAGGAGCAGGAGAAGGGGATCGAGGCCCAGCTGATGGAGCAGCTGATGGTGCTGCCCAACCTGCCCTCGCCCCTCTGCCCCAGCGGCCGCAGCGAGGCCGACAACGTCGAGGTGAAGCGCTGGGGCACGCCGCGGCTTGCCGCTGAGGGCGAGGAGCTGCAGGAGCACTGGCAGATCGCCGAGCGGCTCGGCATCGTCGACACCGAGCGCTCGGTGCGCATCGCCCAGAGCCGCTTCGTCACCCTGCTGGGCCAGGGCGCCCGGCTGGAGCGGGCCCTGATCAGCTTCATGCTCGATCGCCACGGCCAGCGGGGCTACACCGAGGTGCTGCCGCCGGTGCTGGTGAACACCGCCAGCCTCACCGGCTCCGGCCAGCTGCCCAAGTTCGCCGAGGAGAGCTTCCGCTGCGCCGACGACGACCTCTGGCTCACCCCCACCGCCGAGGTGCCGGTCACGTCCCTGCATCGCGGCGAGGTGCTGGCCGCCGAGCAGCTGCCGCTGAAGTACGCCGCCTACACCCCCTGTTTCCGCCGCGAGGCCGGCTCCTACGGCCGTGACACCCGCGGCCTGATCCGGCTGCACCAGTTCAACAAGGTGGAGCTCTACTGGTTCGTGGCCCCGGAGGACTCCGAGGCGGCCCATGAGCAGCTCACCCGCGATGCCGAGGCGATCCTGGAGGCCCTGGAGCTGCCCTACCGGCGGCTGGAGCTGTGCACGGGCGATCTGGGCTTCTCCGCCGCCCGCACCTACGACCTGGAGGTGTGGCTGGCGGGCGCCGGCACCTACCGGGAGATCTCCAGCTGCAGCACCTGCGGCGACTTCCAGGCCCGGCGGGCCTCGATCCGCTGCCGCGACGGCAAGACCACCCGCCTGCTCCACACCCTCAACGGCAGCGGCCTGGCGGTGGGCCGCACCATGGCCGCCCTGCTGGAGGCGGGCCAGCAACCGGACGGCAGCGTCCGGCTGCCGGCGGCGCTGGTGCCTTACTTCGGGGCCGAGGCGATCAGCGCCGCTTCGGCTTAGGCAGGCCCCCGAGGCGCTCGAGGGTGGGCAACCGTTGCTCGCGAAAATCGGCGATGAGCGACGCCAGGCGCGTCAGCTGCGCCTCAGGATCGCTGATCGGGCTCTTGTCCGGGGCCAGCAGGTGCACGCCCATCTGCTCCAGGCCCATCAGCACGCAGGTGCTGAGCATCGGCTCCTGGAGCCCCTGGGCCATGGCCTTGTGAATCAGCACATCCACCAGGGTGACCGGCAGGACCGTACCCACCTCGGGAAGCAGCAGGGAGCCATAGGGTCGCCCCCCGGCGATCAGCTCCATCAGCACGCCGTTGCAGCGCTGGGCCTGGGCATTCAGCTTGGCGGCTCCGGCCTGGCGGCTGCGGTCGAAGCCAATCCAGCCGGCATCGAGGAACAGGGCCAGGATCATCAGCAGCTCCACCGCCGACTGGCCACCGTGCTCCTGCAGTTCGGAGACCGTGCAGGCTCCTGCCGCCAGTCGTTCGAGGATCGGGCCATAGACGGCCGGATCCCCCTGCACCTGGCCGAAGCTGGTGCTGAAGCTGAACGACGGCGGGCCATCGGCAGGGGCTGATGGCCGTTGCAGCGCCCGCAGGCCCAGGGCACCGATCCTCACCTCCGCGTCCGGAAGGGTGAGGGGATCCAGCCCCTTGACGAAGACATCGCGGCGAAACGCCTTGTTGGTGGCCAGGTCGATCATGGTCTGGCGGATCAGGGGATTGACCTCCGCAAAGATCGGGCCCTGCAGGGACGGGGCCAGCAACTGCTCGAAAGCCTCGGGCAGGGTGGCCGTGCCGAGGGGATGCAGCTTGTGGGCCTGACACCGCTGGTGAAGGTCGGCCACGTAGAGCGGTTGCCAGCCGTCGTTGGCGAACTCACCGCAGAGGTAATCGAAATGGTCGGGATTGAGGCCGGCGAGATCCTCCCCCAACTGGGGTATGGCATGCCGCAGGGCCGAGGGCTGGTCGTCGCAGCCAAGCAGGGACTGCATGGCGGCGATGGCCCGACGCAACGGGGCACGGGGATCGGCGGGATCGGCCCGCCGGCGCTCCAGGGTGTAGAGCGTCTGGAAGGTGGTGCGCCCCAGCCAGCCCGGATGGGTGTTGTAGGAGCAGTAGAACAGTCCGGCCGGCCGCAGGGCCGCGGACGCCACGGCGAACAGGGCCTGCTGCACCGGCTCGCTCACCCAGGTGGCGATGCCGTGGGCGGCCACGTAGTGGTAGCCGCCACCGCAGGCCGGGCCCGGTCCGAGCAGGGATGGATCCTCGGCCAGGGCGAGGAAATCGGCCTCCAGAAAGCGCACGTTGGTGAGCGCCAGCCGGCGGCGCAGCCCCTCGGCGTGGCTGATGTGGGAGGGATTGAAGTCGATGCCGAGAAACGTACCCTCCGGGTGGAGCGCCGCCAGCAGGCAGAGGCCGAAACCCATGCCGCAGCCGAGTTCGAGGTACTGAAACGGCTGACCCTCGTCGCTGCGGGGGGGGGAATGGCCCTTGAGCAGGGCGGCAAAATCCAGCCAGCCTGGGGTCAGTTCCCGGAAGAAGCCGCTGGTGTAGGTGGAGTGGGAGTAATAGCCGTGGTCCCAGGCCATGCCGGCGGCTTAGGAGAACATCCGCACACCGGTGGTGAGCGTGATCGACTCCAGGGGGGTGGTGCCGCCGTTGTTGGGGACATCCAGGCTGAGTTGCAGGGTCACGGTGCGGCAATCGGGCGAGACGTTGGCCGTGAAGGTGTTGACCCCATCGACCAGCACCGATCCGGTCAGGTTGGTGGTCTGATTGAGCTGGCCAGTGGCAGTGATCGCGGGCCCGTCGCGACGCAGCTCGGTGAGGCCGGTGGTGCCATTCACCGCCGTGTAGAAACGGATCACCCGCGAGATCGGAGCCGCGTTCACGTCGGTGTTGAACGGGACCAGCAGCCGCACTTCGTTGGCGGCTCCGGTGGTGCAGGGCGTGGTGCAGGGGGAGGGGGTAGGCATCGTCGCGCCGTTGACCCAGTCCGTGGGGGCCGCCGCCCCTGCGGAGAACGCGCAGGCCTCGCGGGATTCCACCGCCAGGAAGGAATTCATCTTGGCGATGTCGCGCTGCACCTGGGTGTTCCAGGTGACCCGGCTGGTGGTGCGGATGTGGCTCACCGCCACGCTGGCGATCGAGGCCAGGGCAATGCCCCCGACAACCACCCCCACCAGGAGTTCCACCAGGGTGAAGCCTGGGTTGGCGGCGTGGGGGCGATGGAGATGCTTCATGCGCGGTTGAACTGACTGGCGTCGCAGGCGGTGCCAACATTGCCGGTAGTGTTGTTGTTCCCCAGCCGCAGCAGCCCCAGCAGGCCGGTGACCTGAACGCAGCGCAGGGGCAGTTGGCCGTCGACGCTGATGCGCACCTGGATGGGGACCGCGCTGGAAACGGCCCCCCGCGGGGTGAAGGTGATGGTATTGGACGAAGCCCCCACGTTGTAGGAGGCGGCCCCCAGCACGGTTGCAGGAAGATTCAGCGTGGCTTCTGGCGCACAGGCCACGCCGGAGGGGTTCGAAACCACAGTTGCCAGCAGGGCCCCCGCGGCCCGGTTGGTGCCGGTGGTGACGGTGACGGTGCAGGTGGCGCCGGTCTGGTCGGGCGTGCGGGCGATCACCTCCAGCCAGGAGGTGAGCTCGAGGGCGGCGGCATTGACCCGCTCCCGCCGCCACTGCACCTGGTTGGCCGGCACCACCACGGCCGCCACCACGCCGAGCACCGCCACGGTGACCATGATCTCCATGGTGGTGAAGCCCTGGACCCATGGCCGGGATCGCGCTGGCGGGATGGGATCGATCATGTGCAGAAATTGGCCATTGGCGGCACGATGCTGATCAGCCGTAGATCCCTGGCGGTGGGAACGGTCTCCCTATAAATCACGCGAAGCACCTTGTTCGGCTGAATGCTGACGACGCGGTTGATGTTCCGGGCTGCTAAGGGATTGGGAAGGGCGTTGACGGCCGTAAGCAAGGGTGTCATCACCGGCGATGTGGTGGTGTTATTGGCACAAAATTCTGTCACCGCATCGGGCTCGCGGGCCGATGTGGAACCCGGGATTGGGGATGAGGTGGTGGTGTCGTCTTCGGTGGGGAAGAAGAAGGCGCTACTGCGTGGGTTGTTGGTGAGACAGGAGGCGGTGGCGGTGCCTGAATCACGCGAGGGGAAGGTGGCCAGGCCGGTAGCGGCGTTGAGTGTGGCCACCAGGCAGGTGCCAGAGCAGCAGGTGAGGCGGTCGGCCACGCCACGGACGGTGGCGATATCGGATTCGATATCCTCGTTGATCTTGATCTGTAGACGGGCACTCACCGAGCTGCGATTGATGCTGTCAATCAAAACAGATGTGCCAGAACTCACAATCAGCAGCATCACCAGCAGGATGAGGGGCTCAACGATGGTGAACCCGCCGTTAGCCGTGGGATTAGGGCGGTTCATGGACCGTAGTTGCGGGCATTGGTGACGCTGCGGGCCACCCATTCTTCACCAATCCATGGAACGAAGTTGATGTCATCGAGCAGGGAGCTGGCGGCGATCACCGCCCCCAGGTTGGAGGCCGAGGAGGGCGGCAGCCGGATGTGCACATCGCCGCAGGGCTTGAACGACTGGGTCCAGATCCGGCCGCTGAAGATCCAGCCATCGTCGCTGTTGAAGATGGCCCGCTGGGCGGCGGAGGCATTGGGGAAACCCGCGCAACCGAAGGTGCGCATCTCGAAGTAGCCCACCGGCATGTAGAACCAGGCCCCGGCGATGCGGCCCGTGGCGCTGCTGCCGGAACCCGAAGGCAGGATGCCGAAGCGCACCACCTGCAGCTGGCCGGCATCGCGGCCGAAGAAGTTGAGGTTGTCCGGATCCCCCACCAGGGCCACCTCCGTTTCCGGCACGGGAGTGGAGCAGGTGTTGCTCGGGCCGCCTGCGCATTTCACCAGCTCAATGGCGGCAGAGGAGCCGATGGTGATCAGCGGGCTGCTGCCGTTGGCAGGCTTGGCCGTGGAGTACGACGACCCACGCAAGTCATCGGTTCGGTTGTAGTAGAAAGAAATAGGGCCGCCGCTGGCATCCATCGTGACAAAGCCACCGGTGAGGCTGGAAGAGTCAGGGTCGAGGTTGAAGATCGGCCCAAGGCAATGGAAACCAGGCGCTGCCGAGGCAGGTGATGAAGCCGAGTATTCGCACCAGTCGCTCAAGCGCAGGTTGATGTCGTCGATCGCATGGATCTCATTGTTTGAGGTTCTCGTGCCGTTGATGATCCGTATTCGGGTGTTGGCATTCTGGTAATCGGCCAAGCTCACCACACGAGTCACCTCATTGGTCTTGATGCCGTCGTTCACACCAGGGAACGTGGCCACCGTCACCCAACTGTTGGTGATGTTGGTACCGGTGCCGCCGGTGCACTGGGTCGTGGTGGAGGCGGAACCGATTCTCACCTGAACCCAGATTTCATCGGCAGGATCCACCTGAGAACTGCCCGACTGCTTAAAGGAAAGAGTGGCGCGCCCAAGGTTGCCACTGAGGTCGGCGGTGCGGCAGATGCCATTCTGCAGCGCACTCATCGTGCCGCCGACACCGAGCTGAATGTGGTTATCGCCACCGACCGAAGCCAACCGCACGCGGTTCGTGCCAGCATTGGTATCATTGTTATTCCGGTCAATGGCATACCACTGCCAGTTGCCGAGGTTCACCCAGTTGGGATGGGCGTTCTTCGTAGCGTTGGTGTAGGCCGACCGGTAGCGGGTACTTGCCTTAGAGCCCCCCGTCATTCCTTCGAAATCCTCCAGGTTGTCCACCGTGCCGGCCGTGCCGCTCAGCGACGTCCAGGAGGTGTTGGTGCAGGGAAATCCAGTGCCACCGATGCTGGTGGGGGAGGCATTGCACACCTCGATGCGCGGCGGGCTGGTGTCGTTGCGCGTGCGGAAGCGATAGCGGAAACCGCCGCTCCCGGAAGGATTCAAGGTGGGGTAGCGCTGGCCCCCGTCGATGCTCGGATCCACCCGCTGGGCCGGACCTCCGCCGGAAGACCAGGTGAAGGCGTACTTCCCGGCCGTGACCTGGCTGCCGATCGTGGGCAGGGTGATGGCCGAGGGGATGATCGGGATGCCGGAGATCGAGAGGCCCAGAATGTCATCCTGGGTGCCGTAGAAGGCGCTGGGGGTGGCGTTGGCCAGCCCGATCCAGCTGGTGCCGCACCCAGGCGAACTGCCGAACCAGCGGGCCGGATCACAGACGTCGGGAATCGCGGTGGAGAACTTGTTCGGCACCACCCGGTTCGAAGCGCGATCGAAGGGGTCACCGTCCTTGGCAACGATGCCGAGGACGTTGAGGATGTTCGTGACCTTCGTGGAGGACACCCGCTTGGTGAAGCGGTCGTTGGCGGCATTGCTCCACACCGTGCCGCCATTGAGGCCGGCGATCATGCCGAACTCCACCCCGCAGAATCGGCTTTCCCCGCCCAGGGATTGTCCAGCAATTAAGGGATCTTTGCTTTCATTTAGCTGTCGGCCACCGGAGCCACCTGAACCGAGGGAAGCCCCGCAACATTTGGGCAGCACTTCGAATTCGCGCGTCACCGTGGCGGTGGATTGCACCACGCCATTTCTGACCACCTGACCCTCAACTGTGAGGGTGATGTATCCCTTGTTGAAGCCGGCCTGTTGGATGCCAGATTTGGCAGGATCATTCAGATTGATCAAGTCGCTGCTGAAGCTTCCCTTGTTGACCGTGGTGCCCGAACCGGCCGTCGTGGTAACAGAGTCGCTGCGGCGATTGGCATTGCCTGGCTGACCCGCCGCAAAAGTGACCGACTTGAGGGCGAAGCGACGGTCGCCGGTGTTGGCCACCAAGTCGTCGAGGTTGCGGAACTGGCCATCCCCGAGGCTGCGAGCCGTGCTGGTGGGAGCCCCTGGCGTCTTGTTGTCCTTATCGCGGCAGGGACTGGTGAAATCGGCCGTGGACCACTGGTTCATCCGCTGACCGGACACCAGCATCTTGCGGTTCTCCACCTGGTTGAGCACCGCGATGACCTGGTCGGCACCGGCTTCAGCCACCGAAAGGGCGTCGCTGCGGGTGTCCTGCTTGCGGCTGGCCAGGAGGTTGCTGGCGGTGAGGGTGGTCAGCCCGACCGTTCCTGCCACCAATGCCAGCAGAATCAGGATGCCCGCCAGCATCGAAAAACCCGACTGGCCGCGTCGCCCACCGGAGCGCGCAGAAAGCAGGTGCAGGAGAAGCTTGGGAGTCACGGCGCGTACAGGAAGCGGGCCCGGTTGAGGATCAGTGTATGGACACGATCAACCTGGGGCATCAGCCTAGTCCTGCCGCTGGTTGCCGCCATGACGGAGCGGTTCGGTTGCAGCGTTCGGGCGAGACTCAACCTTCGAAATTGCCGCGCATCTGCAGGGTCTGGTCGAGGTATTGGTCGAGCATGGTGCCGGGCAGCAACGGGCCGTCGCTGAACGCCAGGCCCACCAGGGTGTTGTAACTGCGGGTGTTCACCCACTGGACCCGCGCCGGCAGGGAGACGCTCTGGTGCTGCTCGTAGTCACTGATGTCGAGCAGCACCTCCTCATCGGTCGTCACTTCGAGGGAGCCCCGGCGCACCACACAGGCGCCCGTGCGGCTGACGTCGCCCACCGTCACATAGACGGTGCGACCCGTGGACAGCCGGATTCTGGCCGAGACACCACCGGGCAGGGCGTGGCGCAGGGACGTGCGCAATTCCTGGAGCTCAGGCGCGGCCTGCTCCTCCGGCGTCTCTCCACCGGTCTGTTGCTCGGCCATGCAGGCAGACCCGCCCATCGACGGGGTCATGCGATCCCTCCCCTCCGGCCGCGCCAGCGTCCCGGCGGCGCGGCGGTTCCCGCAGAATGGGGCCAACGGAGCCGGGCAACGGAATGGGTGTACTGACGGCGCTGGCGATCCTGGCGGGCCTGATCGTGGTGCACGAGGCCGGCCACTTCTTCGCCGCCACCTGGCAGGGCATCCGGGTCAGTGGCTTCTCGATCGGCTTCGGGCCCGCCCTGATCCAGCGGAAGCGCCGCGGCGTCCTGTTCGCCCTGCGGGCCATCCCCCTGGGCGGCTTCGTGGCCTTCCCCGACGACGAGGACGACAGCAGCATCGCCGCCGACGATCCCGACCTGATGGGCAACCGGCCCCTGCCCCAGCGGGCCCTGGTGATCGCCGCCGGCGTGATCGCCAACCTGCTGCTGGCCTGGAGCGTGCTGCTGGCCCAGGGCCTGGTGCTCGGCATCCCCTCGGGCTTCAGCACCACCCCCGGTGTGGTGGTGGCCGCCGTGCAGCCCGGCCAGGCGGCCGACGGCTCCGGCCTGCAGCCCGGCGATCGCATCGTGGCGGTCGACGGCACCCCCCTGGCCGGCGGCCAGGACGCGGTGATGGCCCTGGTGGAGCGCATCAAGGACGCCCCCGGCCGCACCCTGCGCCTGCAGGCCGACCGCAACGGCACCCTGCTGCAACTGCCCCTCACCCCCACGGGCAGCGGCGGCATCGGCCGCATCGGCGCCCAGCTGCAGCCCAACGGCCGCGAGTCCTTCCGGCCGGCCACAAGCCCGCTGGAGCCGATCCTGCAGGCCAACCACGACTTCGTCGTGCTCACCCGCCGCACCGTGGAAGGCTTCGGCACCCTGCTCACCCACTTCGGCGAAACGGCGCCCCAGGTGTCGGGGCCGGTGAAGATCGTCGAGATGGGGGCGTCGCTGGCCAGCCAGGGGGGCAGCAGCCTGTTCCTGTTCACCGCCCTGATCTCGATCAACCTGGCGGTGCTCAACGCCCTGCCCCTGCCCCTGCTGGACGGCGGCCAGTTCGCCCTGCTGCTGCTGGAAGGGGTGCGGGGCCGCCCCCTGCCTGACCGCTTCCAGATGGCCTTCATGCAGTCGGGCTTCGTCTTCCTGGTGGGCCTCTCCCTGGTGCTGATCGTCAAGGACACCAGCCAGTTGCCCGCCATCCAGCAGCTGCTCAGCCGCTGAGGTGCCCCGCTTCCCCAGCCCCCGCACCCGGGCGCCGCTGATCCTTGAGCGGCTCGGCGTCCTCTACCCGGAGGCCACCTGTTCCCTCGACTGGCGCACCCCCTGGGAGCTGCTGGTGGCCACCATGCTCTCGGCCCAGTGCACCGATGAGCGCGTCAACAAGGTGACGCCGGCCCTGTTCGAGCGCTTTCCCGATGCCGCCGCCGCCGCGGCGGTCGAAAGCGACGCCGTAGAGCCCTACGTGCAGTCGACAGGCTTCTACCGCAACAAGGCGAAGCACATCGTTGCCGCCTCCCGCCTGCTGATGGAACGGCACGGGGGCGCCGTGCCGGCGTCGATGGAGGAGCTGCTGCCCCTGCCGGGGGTGGCCCGCAAGACCGCCAACGTGGTGCTGGCCCACGCCTTCGGCATCAATGCCGGCGTCACCGTCGACACCCACGTGAAGCGGCTCGCCAACCGCCTGCGCCTCACCCGCCACAGCGACCCCAGGAAGATCGAACCCGACCTGATGCAGCTGGTGCCGCGGCCGGAATGGGAGAACCTCTCGATCCGGCTGATCTTCCATGGCCGGGCCGTCTGCGTGGCCCGCAAGCCCCGCTGCGCCGGCTGCGGCCTGGCCGATCTCTGCCCCAGCCACCCGGGCCCCTGAACCTGGGGGTCCGGGGTCAGCAGGGCGGGCCGGACGGTACGATGGCGGGCTGAAGTTTCCCCCTCCTCCGGCCGCATGGCGAAGAAGTCGATGATCGCGCGTGACGTGAAGCGCCGCAAGATCGTGGAGCGCTTCGCAGCGCGCCGTGCCGCCCTCAAGGAGGCCTTCGATGCGGCCGGCGATCCGATGGAGCGCCTGGAGATCCACCGCAAGCTGCAGTCGCTGCCCCGCAACAGCGCCCCCAACCGCATCCGCAACCGCTGCTGGGCCACCGGCAAGCCCCGCGGCTACTACCGCGATTTCGGCCTCTGCCGCAACCAGCTGCGCGAGCGCGCCCACAAGGGCGAGCTCCCCGGCGTGGTCAAGTCCAGCTGGTGATTCGGGGGCTTTCGCCCTTTCACCGCAACGGCTTTGCGTCGCACCAGGCGCCCCGCGGGGCGCCTTCTTCATGGCCCGGAAGGGCGGATGCGAGAATGGTCGGCGACAACAAAACGGACATAACGCCCAGTGCAAGGACACACTCAGTCGATCTCCTTCGATGGTCGGGAGATCCGGCTGACCAGCGGCCGATTTGCGCCCCAGGCCGGGGGCTCGGTGATGGTGGAATGCGGTGATACGGCAATTCTGGTCACCGCCACCCGCTCGAAAGGCCGGGAGGGCATCGATTTCCTGCCCCTGATCTGCGACTACGAAGAACGCCTCTATGCCGCCGGCCGCATCCCCGGCAGCTTCTTCCGCCGGGAGGCACGCCCCCCCGAGCGGGCCATCCTCACCTGCCGCCTGATCGACCGGCCGATGCGGCCCCTGTTCCCGGGCTGGCTGCGGGACGACCTGCAGATCGTCGCCACCTGCATGTCGCTCGATGAGCGGGTACCGCCCGATGTGCTCGCCGTCACCGGCGCCTCGATGGCCACCCTGCTGGCAAAGATCCCCTTCATGGGCCCCATGGCCGCCGTGCGCGTCGGCCTGCTGGGTGACGACTTCGTGCTCAACCCCAGCTTCCGCGAGATCGAGCGCAGCGAGCTCGATCTGGTGGTGGCCGGCACCCCCTCCGGCGTGGTGATGGTGGAAGCGGGCGCCAACCAGCTGCCCGAACAGGACGTGATCGAGGCCATCGACTTCGGCTACGAGGCCGTCGGCGAACTGATCCGGGCCCAGCTGGCCCTGCTCAAGGAGCTCGGCATCGAGCAGGTGCTGCCCGAGGAGCGCAGCGAAGACCCCGCCCTGCCCACCTTCCTGGAGCAGGAATGCGCCAAGGGCATCGGTGAGGTGCTCAAGCAGTTCAGCCAGACGAAGTCCGAACGGGACGAGAAGCTTGATGCCATCAAGGCCGAGGTGAGCGAGAAGATCGCCGCCCTCGACGGCGAGGATCCGATCAAGGTGGCCGTGAGCAGCAACGGCAAGCTGCTGGGCAACACCTACAAGAGCCTCACCAAGAAGCTGATGCGTCAGCAGATCATCGTGGAGGGCAAGCGGGTCGATGGCCGCAGCCTCGACGAGGTGCGTCCCATCCAGGCGGCCGTCAGCGTGCTGCCCAAGCGGGTGCACGGTACGGGCCTGTTCCAGCGGGGACTCACCCAGGTGCTCTCCTGCGCCACCCTCGGCACCCCGAGCGACGCCCAGGAGATGGACGACCTCAACCCCATCAGCGAGAAGACCTACCTGCACCACTACAACTTCCCCCCCTACTCGGTCGGTGAGACGCGGCCGATGCGCTCCCCCGGTCGCCGCGAGATCGGCCACGGCGCCCTCGCCGAGCGGGCCCTGATCCCCGTGCTGCCCTCCAAGGAGAGCTTCCCCTACGTGCTGCGGGTGGTCTCGGAATGCCTCAGCTCCAACGGCTCCACCTCCATGGGCTCGGTCTGCGGCAGCACCCTGGCCCTGATGGATGCCGGCGTGCCCCTGGCGGCTCCGGTGAGCGGCGCGGCCATGGGTCTGATCAAGGAGGGCGAGGAGGTGCGCATCCTCACCGACATCCAGGGCATCGAGGACTTCCTCGGCGACATGGACTTCAAGGTGGCCGGCACCGAGAAGGGCATCACCGCCCTGCAGATGGACATGAAGATCTCCGGCCTGGCGGTCAAGACCGTCGCCGACGCGATCAACCAGGCCCGTCCGGCCCGGCTGCACATCCTCGGCAAGATGCTCGAGGCCATCGACAAGCCCCGCGACACCCTCTCCCCCCACGCCCCGCGCCTGCTCAGCTTCCGCATCGATCCGGAACTGATCGGCACGGTGATCGGCCCCGGCGGGCGCACCATCAAGGGCATCACCGAGCGCACCAACACCAAGATCGACATCGAGGACGGTGGCATCGTCACGATCGCCAGCCATGACGGCGCCGCCGCCGAGGAGGCCCAGCGCATCATCGAGGGCCTCACCCGTCGCGTCAGCGAAGGCGAGGTCTTCAACGGTTCCGTCACCCGGGTGATCCCGATCGGGGCCTTCGTGGAGATCCTGCCCGGCAAGGAGGGGATGATCCACATCTCCCAGCTCTCCGAAGCCCGGGTCGAGAAGGTCGAAGACGTCGTCAACGTCGGCGACCAGGTGACCGTGCGGGTGCGGGAGATCGACAACCGCGGCCGCATCAACCTCACCCTGCGGGGCGTTCCCCAGCAGGAGCCGGCGGCGGTCTGATCGCCACTGGAGGGCCTGGCCTTCCGGCCAGGCCCTCGCCCCTAAACTGGTTGGCGACTGGTTGAAGTGGGGCGATGAAGACGGTCGGTGCCTTCGAAGCCAAAACCCACCTCTCCAGCCTGCTGGAGGAGGTGGCTGGTGGCGAGGAGATCCTGATCACCCGCCACGGCAGGCCCCTGGCACGGCTGGTTCCGGTCAACACCATGGGCCGTGAGCGCCGCATTCAGGCCATCGAGCGTCTGCGCAGCTTCGCCACCGGCCGGCGCCTCAACGGCCTCTCGATCCGTGAGTTGCGGGATCAAGGCCGCCGGTGCTGAGGTTCGTCGCTGACGTTTCCGCGGTCTGCGCCTGGTGTTTCGAGGACGAGCGCACCGCAGCCTCAGAGGCGCTCCTGGCACGGTTGCCGGAGTCTGAACTCTGTGTGCCGGCGCTGTTTCTCTGGGAGCTGGCCAACGTACTGCTGATGGCCGAACGGCGCGGCCGGATCAGCGCAGCCGATCGGAGCCAGTTCCTCACCCTTGTGGTTCAGCTCGATCTGACCATCGATCCCGCTGATCCGAGCGTCGTCTGGCACGACGTGCTGAGCCTGGCGGCCCAGCACGGGCTCACCAGCTACGACGCCGCCTATCTGGAACTGGCGATGCGCGAAGGTCTCCCCCTCGCCAGCCGTGACAACGCACTCATCGAGGCCGCCAGGACCTGCGGGCTGGAGCTGCTCGCCTGCTGAAACGGCTGGTTCCTGCTCAGACGGCGAAACCCGGATCGATCACCGCCATCGCCGCCGCCGCCCGGCGGCAGAGATCGGCGTGGGCCGGGCCGTGGCTGGCGATCAGGCAGCCCGCCTGGCGCACGTCACCGCTGTTGTAGGTGAGGGGCCGGCCATCGGCATGGCTGAAGGCGCCGCCGGCGGCGACCAGCACCGCCTCCGGGGCGGCCATGTCCCAGTCCTTGGGGGCACTGCGGCCCGACAGGGAGATGTAGAGGTCGGCCTCGCCCCGCAGGATCGTGGCCACCTTGCCGCCGACACTGCCGATCGCCGTGCTGCGGGCCGGCCGCAGCTCGGCCAGCAGCTGCTCCAGCCGATCGTCGCGGTGGTTGCGGCTGGCCACCAGCACCAACTCCTCGCCGCGGCCGCTGAGGGTGGCGGGGGTGCGCTCACCGGCCCGGTTCTCGCGCCAGGCCTCCCCCCCCGTGCCGGCGTCGCCCGCCGCCACCAGCCCGAACCAGAGCTCCTCCGGCTCCGGCAGCAGCACCACCCCCAGCACCGGCCGCTGGCCGTGCACCAGGGCCAGGTGGACGGCGTACTCGCCGGTGCCCTGCAGGAAGTCCTTGGTGCCATCGAGGGGATCGAGGATCCACAGCCATTCGGCCTCCAGGGGCTCGCCCGGCACCAGCATCTCGGCGGCGGTCTCCTCGCTGAGCAGGGTCCAGCCGGCGGTCGGGAAGGCCGCCGCCAGACCATCCAGCAGCCAGCGGTTGACCGCCAAATCCGCCGCCGAGACCGGCCCCTCGCCGCCGTGGTCGACGCTCATGGCCGGCGGGAAGCCGTAGGGAGGCTGGTCGCCGCGGGCATAGGCCCGCAGGATGTCGGCCGCCCCCCAGGCCAGCCGGCGCAGCTCCGCCAGCAGGGGCTCACGGCCGATGCCGTCGGGCAGGGCGAAGGAAGACGGCATCATGGGGACCGGAAAACGGCATTGTGCAGGAATCGGTGCAGGAGCACGAACCCGCCGCCGGCGTTCTCTATCTGGTGGGCACCCCCATCGGCAACCTCGACGACCTCTCCCCCCGGGCCCGGCGGGTGCTGGCGGGCGCCGACCGGGTCGCCTGCGAGGACACCCGCCGCAGCGGCCTGCTGCTGCACCACCTCGGCATCAAGGCGCCGCTGCTGAGCTTCCACCAGCACAACCAGACGGCCCGCATCCCCCAGCTGCTGGCGGCCCTGGCGGCGGGCGAGGCGATCGCCGTGATCAGCGATGCCGGCCTGCCGGGGGTGTCGGATCCCGGCCAGGAGCTGGCGGCCGCCGCCCGTGCCGCCGGCCTCCAGGTGATCTGCGTGCCCGGCCCCAGCGCCGTCACCACCGCCCTGGTGAGCAGCGGCCTGCCCACGGGCCGCTTCTGCTTCGAGGGCTTCCTGCCGCCGAAGGGTGGCCCCCGGCGCCAGCGGCTGGAGGCCCTGGCCGGCGAGGAGCGCACCATCGTGCTGTTCGAGGCGCCCCACCGGCTGCTCGCCCTGCTGGAGGACCTGCTGGCGGTGCTGGGGGACCGGCCCCTGCAGGTGGCGCGGGAGCTCACCAAGCGCCATGAGGAGCAGGTGGGCCCCACGGTGGCGGCGGCCCTGGCGCACTTCCAACGCACCCCGCCCCAGGGGGAGTGCACCCTGGTGCTGGGCGGCGCCCCGCCGGCGGCGGCCCCCGTCTGGGACGAGGCCGACC
>NZ_JAYGHZ010000018.1:0-16158 GCF_034931285.1 Synechococcus sp. BA-120 BA3 | reverse complement strand
GCCCTGTTCCGGGACGCGGACCGCGCCCCGCGCCCCTTCCAGGGCCGCAGCGGCCCCGATCGGCAGGAGTCCGACGGCTCCGACGTCGACTTCCGTGGCGCGGCGGAGGCCTTCGCCGCCGCCGCCCCCACCGACCTGATCTGGGGCCGCCACACCACCCAGGCCACCCTGGAGAGCGGCCGGCCGATCCACCGGGTGTGGTGCACACCCGAGATGCGCTTCAACCCCCGTTTCCTGCAGCTGCTGCGGGAGGCCAAGGCCTCCGGCGTGCTGGTGGAGGAGGTGACCTGGGCGCGCCTGGGCCAGCTCACCGGCGGGGCCGTGCACCAGGGCATCGTGCTGCAGCCCGCCGCCGCCGAGACCCTCGACCTGACCAGCCTGATCGAAGGCTGCCGCAGCATCGGTGAAGCGCCTCTGCTGATCGCGGTGGACGGCCTCACCGACCCCCACAACCTCGGTGCCATCGTCCGCAGCGCCGAGGCCCTGGGTGCCCATGGCATGGTTCTGCCCCAGCGCCGCAACGCCGGCCTGACCGGTTCGGTGGCGAAGGTGGCGGCCGGTGCCCTCGAGCACCTGCCGGTGGCCCGGGTGGTCAACCTCAACCGCTCCCTCGACACTCTCAAGCAGGAGGGCTACCGGGTGGTGGGTCTGGCGGAGGAGGGCACGGTCAGCCTGGAGGAGGTGGACCTGGAGGGTCCCCTGGTGGTGGTCACCGGTTCGGAGGGGGATGGCCTGTCGCTGCTCACCCGCCGCTCCTGTGACCAGCTGGTGCGCATTCCGCTGCGGGGTGCCACACCGAGCCTGAACGCGTCGGTGGCCACGGCGCTGCTGCTCTATGAGGTGGCCCGGCGTGGCTGGATGCGGGGCCTGACGGGCACCGCCCCCGCCCCCAGGATCGTGCGGCCGTCGATGCCGGCGCCCCCCGACCCCGAACCGGAGACCCTGCCCCCATCGGACATCGTGCCCGAAGTGGACGCCATGTTTCCGGAGGAAGCGGCCGCCGAGGAGCTTGATGATGACAACGGGTCTGCGGAGAGCGGGCCGGAGGCTGTGGCCGAATCTTCCGCCCCCGAGCCGACCGAACCGCCAGCTCCCGAGCCGGTCGAAACCGCCGAACCCAGCGCCGCCGAACCCGTCGCCGAAGCCCCGGCCAACCCCCTGGAGCCCCTGCCCTACCTGCCATCGCCCCAGACGGGCTTTGCCGGTGACATCCGCCTCTGAGGCCACCGCCGGGGGCGGTTCAGCCGCCCCCCAGAATGGCCACCTCGCCTCCCCTTCCCCTCCATGAATCCACTGCTCTGGCCCATGCGCGGCATCGCCAATGGGTTGGGCCTGGCCTGGTGGGCGCGGGTGGAGACCCGCTCCCCCGACGCGGTGTACTGGTTCGGGCCCTTCGTGCGTCGGCGGACGCTGGAGCAGGTGCTGCCCGCCTTCCTCGACGACCTGCGGGCGGAGTCACCGGCCTCCCTGGAGCACCAGTGCCTGCGCACCGGCCGCAGTGAGCCCTTCACCGAATCCGCCGATCTGGCCGACTGAATTCTGGTCGACTGATAGCGTCCAACGCAGCTGGCTAGCGGTTGGATGGGCATCGCCGAATGGCGGGAGCAGCTTCGGCGGGGCGAGGTGTCGGCCCGGGAGCTCACGGATCGCCACCTGGCGCGCATCACGGCGGTGGATCCCACCGTGCATGCCTTTCTGGAGGTCACCGCCGAGCGGGCGCGGGCCGATGCCGACCGCATCGACGCGGCCCGGGCGGCCGGCGAGACCCTGCCCCCCCTGGCCGGCATTCCCCTGGCGATCAAGGACAACCTCTGCACCAAGGGCATCCGCACGACCTGCTCCAGCCGCATGCTGGAGACCTTCGTGCCCCCCTACGAATCCACGGTGACCGACCGGCTCTGGCGGGCCGGGGCGGTGCTGCTGGGCAAGACCAACCTCGACGAGTTCGCCATGGGCAGCTCCACCGAGACCTCGGCCTTCGGCGCCAGCCGCAACCCCTGGAATCCGGATCGGGTGCCCGGCGGCAGCTCCGGCGGCAGTGCGGCCGCCGTGGCCGCCGGTGAATGCATCGGTTCGCTGGGCTCCGACACCGGCGGCTCGATTCGCCAGCCCGCCAGCTTCTGCGGGGTGGTGGGCCTCAAACCCACCTACGGCCGGGTGAGCCGCTGGGGTCTGGTGGCCTTCGCCTCCTCCCTCGACCAGGTGGGGCCGTTCAGCAGCAGCGTCGCCGATGCCGCCGAGCTGCTGCAGGTGATCGCCGGGGAGGACCCCCGCGATGCCACCTGCCTGCGGGCGCCGGTGCCCGATTACTCCGCCGACCTGGAGACCCCCATCAAGGGTCTGCGGGTTGGGCTGATCCGGGAATGCTTCGACCAGGAGGGGCTGGATCCGGCGGTGAAGGCCTCGGTGCTGGCGGCCGCCGCCCAGCTGGAGGCCCTGGGTTGCGAGCTGGTGGACGTGAGCTGCCCCCGTTTCAACGACGGCATCGCCACTTACTACGTGATCGCCCCCTCGGAGGCCTCCGCCAACCTGGCCCGTTACGACGGCGTCAAGTACGGCTTCCGGGCCGCTGCCGGCGAGCCGGGCAGCGATGGCCTGGCGGCGATGACGGCCCGCAGCCGGGCCGAGGGCTTCGGCGAGGAGGTGCAGCGCCGCATCCTGATCGGCACCTATGCCCTGTCGGCCGGCTACGTGGACGCGTATTACCGCAAGGCCCAGCAGGTGCGAACCCTCATCCGCCGCGATTTCGACCGCGCCTTCGAGACCGTCGACGTGTTGCTGACCCCCACCTCGCCCACCACCGCCTTCCCCAGCGGTGCCCACGCCGGCGACCCCCTGGCCATGTATCTGGCCGACCTGCTCACCATCCCGGCCAACCTGGCCGGGCTGCCGGCCATCAGCGTGCCCTGCGGCTTCGACGCCCAGGGCCTGCCGATCGGCCTGCAGCTGATCACCGGCGTGCTGGAGGAGCCCAAGCTGCTGCAGATCGCCCACCAGTACGAGCAGGCGGCCCGGGTGATGGACGCCCGGCCCGCGGCGGCGCTGGTGGCCTGAGCGGCAGGCCTTCCCCTGCAAGGACACTAGATGTAGGGTGCGGCGGTCGCCTGACCCCCTGCAGGTGGCGAGAACCGACATCCTGTCCTGAGCCTCCCCTTGGCCTTCGTTCCGCTCCACAACCACAGCGACTACAGCCTGCTGGACGGGGCCTCCCAGCTGCCGGCGATGGTGGAGCGGGCCGTGGAGCTGGGCATGCCAGCCCTGGCCCTCACCGACCACGGGGTGATGTATGGCGCCATCGAGCTGCTCAAGCTGTGCAAGAAGGCGGGCCTCAAGCCGATCATCGGCAACGAGATGTACGTCATCAACGGCTCGATCGAGGATCCCCAGCCGAAGAAGGAGCGCCGCTATCACCTGGTGGTGCTGGCCAAGAACGCCGTCGGCTATCGCAACCTGGTGAAGCTCACCAGCATCAGCCACCTGCGCGGCATGCGCGGCCGGGGGATCTTCTCCCGGGCCTGCATCGACAAAGCCCTGCTGCGGCAGTACAGCGAAGGGCTGATGGTGGCCACCGCCTGCCTGGGCGGCGAGATCCCCCAGGCGATCCTGCGCGGGCGCCCGGAGGTGGCCCGGGAGGTGGCGAGCTGGTATCAGGACGTCTTCGGTGACGACTTCTACCTGGAGATCCAGGACCACGGCGGCCTTGAGGACCGCATCGTCAACGTCGAGATGGGCCGGATCAGCGCCGAGCTGGGCATTCCCCTGATTGCCACCAACGACGCCCACTACCTCACCAGCCACGACGTCGAGGCCCATGACGCCCTGCTGTGCGTGCTCACCGGCAAGCTGATCAGCGACGAGAAGCGCCTGCGCTACACGGGCACCGAATACATCAAGAGCGAGGCGGAGATGGCCGGGCTCTTCGCCGACCACCTCGAGCCGGAGGTGATCGCCGCCGCCATCGCCACCACCGCCAAGGTGGCCGAGAAGGTGGAGGACTACGACATCCTGGGGCGCTACCAGATGCCCCGTTTCCCGATCCCCGAGGGCCACACCCCGGTGAGCTACCTGAGCGAGGTGGCCCATCAGGGCCTGCGGGCCCGCCTGAAGCTCACAGGCGCCGATCCGATCGAGGCGGGCTACGGCGAGCGGCTGGCGTTCGAGCTGCAGGTGATGGAGCAGATGGGCTTCCCCACCTATTTCCTGGTGGTCTGGGACTACATCCGCTTCGCCCGCGAGCAGGGGATTCCGGTGGGCCCGGGCCGGGGCTCGGCGGCCGGTTCGCTGGTGGCCTACGCCCTCGGCATCACCAACATCGATCCGGTGGAGCACGGTCTGCTGTTCGAGCGCTTCCTCAACCCGGAACGCAAGTCGATGCCGGACATCGACACCGACTTCTGCATCGAGCGCCGCGGCGAGGTGATCGACTACGTCACCCGCCGCTACGGCGAGGACAAGGTGGCCCAGATCATCACCTTCAACCGCATGACCTCCAAGGCGGTGCTGAAGGACGTGGCCCGGGTGCTCGACATCCCCTACGGCGAGGCCGACCGGCTGGCCAAGCTGATCCCCGTGGCCCGTGGCAAGCCCGCCAAGCTCGCCGAGATGATCGGCGCCGAATCGCCGGTGCCGGAATTCCGCGAGAAGTACGAGAACGACCCCAAGGTGCGCCACTGGGTCGACCTGGCCCGCCGCATCGAGGGCACCAACAAGACCTTCGGTGTCCATGCCGCCGGCGTGGTGATCGCCGCCGAACCCCTCGACGAACTGGTGCCCCTGCAGCGCAACAACGACGGCCAGGTGATCACCCAGTACTTCATGGAGGACGTCGAGGCGATGGGCCTGCTGAAGATGGACTTCCTGGGCCTCAAGAACCTCACCATGATCGAGAAGACGATCGAGCTGGTGGCCCAGGCTGAGGGGGAACGGCTCGATCCCGACGCCCTGCCGGCCAACGATCCAGGCACCTACGCCCTGCTGGCCCGGGGTGACCTGGAGGGCATCTTCCAGCTCGAATCCAGCGGCATGCGCCAGATCGTCCGCGATCTCAAGCCCTCCTCCCTGGAGGACATCTCCTCGATCCTGGCCCTCTACCGGCCGGGCCCCCTCGATGCGGGCCTGATCCCCAAGTTCATCAACCGCAAGCATGGCCGCGAGGCCATCGATGTGGCCCACGCCAAGCTGGAGCCGATCCTCAAGGAGACCTACGGGATCATGGTCTACCAGGAGCAGATCATGCGGATCGCCCAGGATCTGGCCGGCTATTCCCTCGGTGAGGCCGACCTGCTGCGGCGGGCGATGGGCAAGAAGAAGGTGTCGGAGATGCAGAAGCACCGCCACCAGTTCGTCAGCGGCGCCAGCGAACGCGGCGTGGACGCCGCCATCGCCGAGGCCCTGTTCGACCAGATGGTGCTGTTCGCCGAGTACTGCTTCAACAAGAGCCACTCCACCGCCTACGGCGCCGTCACCTACCAGACCGCCTACCTCAAGGCCCACCATCCGGTGGCCTACATGGCGGCCCTGCTCACGGTGAATGCCGGCACCACCGACAAGGTGCAGCGCTACATCGCCAACTGCCAGGCGATGGGCATCGAGGTGATGCCGCCGGACGTCAATGCCTCCGGCATCGACTTCACCCCCGTGGGCAAGAAGATCCTCTTCGGCCTCTCCGCCATCCGCAACCTGGGCGATGGCGCCATCCGCCAGTTGATCGAGGCCCGCTCCAGCGGCGGCCCCTTCCTGCACCTGGCCGATCTCTGCGACCGGATCCCCGGCCAGCAGCTCAACCGCCGGGCGATCGAGTCCCTGATCCACTGCGGCGCCCTCGACGGCCTGGAGCCCAAGGCCAATCGGGCCCAGCTGATGGCCGACCTTGATCTGGTGCTCGACTGGGCCAGCTCCCGCGCCCGTGACCGGGCCAGCGGCCAGGGCAACCTGTTCGACCTGTTCGGCGGCGGTTCTGCGGGCGCTTCGGAGGGCGCCGCTGCCGTGGAGGCCCCTGCCCCGCCCAGGGCTGCTCCGGTGCCCGACTACCCCCCCACCGAGAAGCTGAAGCTGGAGAAGGAGCTGCTGGGCTTCTACATCTCCGACCACCCCCTGCGCCAGCTGGCCTCCCAGGTGCGGCTGCTGACGCCGATCGGCCTGGCCAACCTCGAGGAGATGGCCGACAAGGCCAAGGTGAGCGTGGTGGTGATGGTGAGCGAGATCCGTCCGGTGACCACCCGCAAGGGCGACCGCATGGCCGTGCTGCAGCTGGAGGACCTCACCGGGTCCTGCGAGGCGGTGGTGTTCCCCAAGAGCTACGCCCGGCTGGCTGACCACCTGATGGTGGATGCCCGCCTGCTGCTCTGGGCCGGCGTCGACCGCCGCGACGACCGGGTGCAGCTGCTCGTGGACGACTGCCGCAGCATCGAGGACCTGCAGCTGGTGATGGTGGAGCTGGCCCCCGAGGAGGCGGGCGACATCGCTGTCCAGCACCGCCTGCGGGAATGCCTCACCCGCCACCGCCCCGGCCAGGACGAGGCGGGGGTGCGGGTGCCGGTGGTGGCGCTGGTCAAGCACCAGGACGAAACCCGCTTCGTGCGCCTGGGGGGCCAGTTCTGCGTCGCCGATGCGCCCGCGGCCGTGCAGACCCTGGCCTCGGCCGACTTCAGGGCCTGGCTGCGCTCACCCCTGGGAGCTGCCTGAGCCGGAGCCCGAAGCGCCCTGGCGCATCGCCCGCACCGAGGCCCGCACCCGGGCGATGTTCACCCCGATCTGCTCGAGGCCCAGCAGGCTGCCCGGGCCGTCCTCCCAGCTGGCGGAGAGCACCCCGTAGCTGAGGCCCAGCAGGCCGAGCAGGAAGAAGGCCCCGGAGCCCACCAGGGTCAGGCCGGGGGGTATGTCGAGCACCCCGCGGCTCACCAGCAGGTAGCTGGCGACGAACACCCCCATGCCCAGCACCGTGGGGGTGCCGGTGGCGATGGCGATGCGACGCACCATGCGGTTGGCCACCGCATCGGGGATCACCTGCTGGCGCGGCGCCCTGACCGGGGTCGTCGCTGCGGGACGGTCTGCCCCGAAGGATTTCGGCTTCGGCCGACGGGCCATGGAACCGTCCTCAGCCGCGGATGCCGAGCTTCTTGATCAGTTCGGCGTAGCGGGTCTCGCTCTGGGCGCGGAGGTAGCCGAGCAGACGCTTGCGGCGGCCGATCATCTTGAGCAGCCCCTGGCGCGAGGAGAAGTCGTGGATGTTCTTCTGCAGGTGGCCACTGAGTTGCTGGATCCGCTCGCTCAACATCGCCACCTGCACTTCCACCGAACCGGTGTCAGTGCCGTGGGCCTGATGGGAATTGATCAGTTCCTGTTTCTGGGTGGTGGTGAGCGGCATGGGCGGATCGGGGCCCGGACGGTGCAAACCAACACCTTAACGTGCGGCCCGTTGACCCTCCCCGTCAGCGGCCCGATTCAGGCCACGGCGCGGGACAGCCAGCGCAGACTCTCCCGTATCCAGTCGTCGGGGCCGGCGGACCCGTCGATCCCCGCGGCGACGGCCCGCAGGGCCCGGTGGATTTCCAGGGGCTCGTAGCCGAGGGCCACCAGGGTGATCTGCACCTCCTCGCGGCAGGGGGCCGACGGGGCGCCGTCGAGCCCTTCGGCGGGCTCAGCGTCGTCCTCGAGGGGATCGACCAGGCCGGCGAAGCGCTCCTGCAGGCGCGCGCGCAGCTCCACCGACAGCCGCTCGGCCGTGCGCTTGCCCACCCCCGGAGCCAGGCAGAGGCTGCGCAGGTCGGCGTGGACGATGGCGCGCACAAGATCCGGCACCTCCAGGGCCCCGAGCAGGCCCAGGGCCATCTGGGGACCGACGCCGCTCACGGCCACCAGCTCGCGGAACAGGTCCCGCTCGCGGCGATCGGGGAAGCCGTAGAGGGTCCAGCCGTCGTCACGGATGCTGTGGTGGATGTGCAGGGCCAGTTCGCTGCCCTCCTCCGGCAGGCGGCGCCACTGCCGCAAGGTGAGCTGCACCTCGTAACCCACCCCCTGGCAGACCAGCAGCGCCCCGCAACGGTGAGCCTGCTGCCATGGTTCGGCCAGTCGCCCCTGCAGCCAGCCGATCATGGTGAGACGTGCGTCAGCCCCCATGCTGCCCCTCCTGCCAAGCCCCCCGGCTCGCCACCGGTGGCTGCCGGCCCCGCTGCCGGCCCCGCCGCCGGCGCTGCTGCTGGCGGGGCTGCTGGCCGTGCTGCTGCTGCTGGGGGGCTGCGGCAGGGTCGGCCAGCCCCCCAGGAGCGTGCTGCTCGACGCCCTGTCCCTGCAGATCCAGCTCACCCAGGGGGCCATCGCCCGCGCCCTCGATCTCCAGGCGGACGGCCTGCCCGAGGTGAGCCGGGTGCGGGTCGATGGGCAGGAGGCGGTGGCCATCGGTGCCGACCGCGGTCTGCACCTCACCGGTCGCTTCGACTGGCGCCTGCCGGGGGATGCGATTCAGGTCGACAGCCCCTTCGAGCTCTACCTGCAGCCGGGCTCCAGGGGGCAGAGCTGGCGGCTGGCCCGCCCCAGCGGCAGCAGCGACGGCAGCCGCCAGGACTGGATCACCGACCCCCTGCCCCTGCGCTCACGGGGCTGAGGGGGCCCCTTCGGAGAGCCGCAGCCAGCGGGCCACATGGGGCAGGCTGAGGCCCTGCACCAGCAGGTTGATCACCACGACGCAGAAGACGATGCCGCCGGCGTTCTGCACCAGGGATGGCACGGTGGCCGGGTCGATGCCGCGCACCCTGGGGATGGCGTCGACCATCTCGAAACTCAGGGCAAGGGGAACCGCCCCCCGCAGGCCGCACCAGGACACCAGGAGCGCATCGCGCACCGGGAAGGGGGAGAAGCGTTGCAGCAGCAGCACACTCACCGGCCTGGCCACCAGCATCATGGCGAGGGCGACGACGACGCCCTCCGGCAGCGCCGGCAGCAGTTCCAGCGGATGGACGCTCAGGCCGAAGATCAGGAAGACGGTGATTTCGGTCATGGTGTTGAACGGCAGCAGGGTCTGCTGCAGGGCCTCCGGTGTGATCCGTTCGTTGCTGTAGGTGTGGTTGCGCATCATCAGGCCCGCCACGTAGGCACTGATGAAGCCCGAACCGCCCATCAGTTCCGCCACGCCGTAGGAGAGCAGAGCGATGGCGATACCCAGGATCAGGAGCTGGTTGCTGTCCCGCACCAGCCGGTTGAGGCTGAAGCGTCCCAGATAGCTCACGACCACACCAATCAGAAGGCCCGAACCGATCTTCTGCAGGAACGTCTGCAGCTGCTCCACCACCACCTGCTGGCTGCCCCCTGACCCCTCCAGGGTCGTCAGGCCGATCACCAGCCCGAGAAACAGGATGCCGGTGGGATCGTTGACGGAGGATTCAAACTGCACCAGGGCCGCCAGCCGCCGGGGAATCGCCCGCTCCACCAGCTGCAGCACATTCATGGTGGCCCCGGCGTCGGTGGACCCCAGACAGGCGGCGATCAGCATCGCCACGGCGACCGGCACCTGGCGGAAGCCGAGCTGGATGCCGCCCGCATCGGGGGAGGCCACGAACCAGATGATCATTCCCAGCATCAGGCTGGAAAGGATCACGCCACCCACCGCCAGGATGATGCCGTATTCGAGGAAGCCGCGAATCGAGCGGATATCGGTTTCCAGTCCGGCGTTGAACAGCAGGATCGACAGACTCAGAACCTGCAGGCGCAGGATCGTGTCATGGCTGAACAGGGTGACGGAGGGGTTGATCAGCAGGCCGAACAACAGAACGCCGAGAATCGCCGGCACCCCGATCTTCAGCGAAAAGCGACTGATCGCCATGGTGCCGAGAAAGATGCCGCCGATGGTCAGCATCATCAGCGGCAGGGGAACGATGCCGGGCTGGAGCGCCGGCCGCAGCAGAGGCATCCCCGATCCGTGGCCCAGGCCGGCCTCCACGGTCGCCAGCCAGCCATGGAGTGCGACGGGAAGTGGCGGGAACAGCGGAGGAGCCCAATCCGGCGGCGCCATCGTACGGGCGCCAACGGCACGGCCAGCATGTAACACTTTGTAAACGTGTTTCCGGTTTCAGGCGCCTCCTGCCCTCCGACTCCCGCCGATGCCCAACCGCTGTCTGATCGTCGAGGACCAGGAGATGTTCGCCCAGCTGGTGGGCGGGTTGCTGCGCAGCTCCTGCGACCTGGAGATCGTCGCGATGGCTCCCTCGGTGGCCGACGGCCTGGCCGCCGTCGACCACCACCGACCCCGGCTGCTGATCCTGGATCTGGAGCTGCCTGACGGCTCCGGTCTGGCGGTGGCCGAGCATCTGCTCGCGGTGGTGCCCGAGGCCCGGGTGGTGGTGCTCTCGGCCCAGGCCAGCGCCTTCGTCTGCCCCGACGACCTGCAGCAGGCCGTGATCGCGGTGGTGGACAAGACCCAGGCCTGGGACGTGCTTGTGGCCCAGGTCGCCGCCTATGTGCGCGAGGCGGGACTCCGCCCCGCCCTGCTGGCCCCGTTGGAGCGGCTGTCCTGTCTCACGGGCCGGGAGCGCGAGGTGCTGGGGTTGCTGGGCCAGGGTGACGCCAGCAAGGCCATCGCCCGGCGCCTTGGCCTCAGCGTCGGCACCGTGGAGACGCACCGCCGCAACATTGCCGCCAAGCTCGGCATCAGCGGCGCCGAACTGATCCGGCTGGCCGTGCTCCACAACCTGTCGGAGTCGCCCCCCTAGGCGCCCGCTGGTTCGCCGCGATCGCTGGGCAGGCGTAGCACCGCCGCCGCTCCGCCGAGGCTGGAGGCCCCCAGATCCAGCTGTCCGCCGTGGAGCCCGGCGATCTGCTCGACCACATAGAGCCCCAGCCCGGTGCAGTCGCTCTTGCTGCTGCGCAGCAGCATCTCCTCGGGGGAGCGGTGGGCGAACCCGGGTCCGTTGTCCTCCACCGCCAGCTGGACCTCCCGCTCCACCCGCTCGAGGCTGACCCGCACCCGGGCCCCGGGGCCCGACGGCTCGCCGAGGGCCTCGATGGCGTTGTCGATCAGGTTGTTGAGGGCGATCTGAAGCTGGCCTGCGTCGCCCCACACCGGCCAGTCGCCCTCAAGGCCGGCCGTTTCCAGCTGGATCCCCTGCTCTTCGAGGCGTGGCCGCTGGTACAGGAGCGTGCTGCGCACCACGCTGCCCAGATCCAGCCGCACCGCTTCTGTGGGCATGCTGCGCAGCAGGGCGTTCATGCGCTCGATCGTGTGCACCACCGTCCTGGCCTCCCGCCGGATCGAGGGGATCAGCTCGGCCAGCGGCCCCCCGGTGGCATCCGGTCCGTCCAGCTGCTGCTGGGCCAGTTCGCTGTGCAGCAGCAGCAGGCTCAGGGGTTTCTTGATCTCGTGGGCGATCGCCGCGGCCGCCAGGCTGGTGCGGAGCTTGTGCCGCAGCTCCTCTCCCTTGCGCACCAGGGCCTCCTGCGCCGCCACCCGATCGTCGATGAGGCGGCTGGAGACCACCAGGCCCTGGATCGCCCCGTCGCCACCGAGGTAGGGAGAGACATGGCTCTCCGCCCAGTGCAGAGAGCCATCCCGGGCGCGGATCCGCTCCTGGCAGACCAGCCGCTCCCCGGCCAGCAGCCGCGTCCGCGATTCCTGGTAGCCCGCACAGCGTCCCCGGTGCTCGAGGAAGTCGCTGCCCCTCCGCCCCAGCCAATCCCGCGGCTCCCAGCCCAGCAGGGAGGGGAGGGAGGGGGAGACCCAGCGGACGATGCCGTCAAGGTCGAGGCGCACCACCAGATCGCCGTTGCTGCGGGTGAGCAGGTCGAGGGACTCCAGCATCTCGGCCCGCTCGGTGACATCCCGCCAGGTCACCACCAGGCCATCGTTCTGCTTCACCACGCGCAGGTCGTAATGGCGAACCGGCCGGCCCTTGGCCACGGCGGTGTGCAGATCGTCGACCACCAGCGGCTCACCGCTCTCCAGGGTGTGCAGGTAATGGCCGAACAGCTCCGTATCGCGCAGGGCCGGCACCAGCGACAGCACCCTCGTGCCGAGCAGGTCCTCCAGGGGCAGGCCGACGGCCCGGCAGGCCACCGGATTGGCCGCCACGTAGCGGAAGTCGACCACTCCGCCCCGCAGGTCGCGCACCGGCTCGATCACCACGAGGGGGTCGATCAGGGAATCGAGGGTGGCCTTCAGCCGCCGTCGCTCCTCGCCCTCCCTCCGGCGCGCCTGGATCACCTCATCCACGTCCTTCAGGCCGGAGACGTAGCCGCTGACCTGCCCATCGGCTCCCCGCAGCCCCGCAGCCCTCACCTGCATCCAGCGGTAGCCGCCGAAGGCGGTGCGCAAGCGCAGCAGACAGTCGTCAGGCCACTGGCCGCTGGCGATCAGGGCGGCGGTGAGCTCCGCCGCTTTCGGCCCATCCTCGGGATGGACCCGCTGCTCGAGGGTGACGCCGATCTCCGTTTCGGCCGGCCAGCCGAGGGCGTTGCGGCCGTCGCGATCGGCGCTCATCCAGACGCAGCGCAGCTCGGTGTCGAGCATCACGATCAGATCGCTGCCGAGTTCGGCGACCAGGCGGAAGCGCTCGCGCTCCAGGTCCAGTTCCTCCTGGTGGCGCACCAATTCGGTGGCATCGACGATCTGGAAGAGGGCGCCCCGCAGGCGGCCGTCGGCCCCGCGCACGGCGGACACCGTGAGATCGCCCCAGATCACGCGGCCATCGGCGTGGCAGTAGCGCTTCGTGAGGCGGTAGTGGGCGCATTCGCCCTCCAGCAACCGGCGATGGGTGGCCAGGTTCGCCGCCAGGTCGTCGGGATGGGTGAGGCTCTGCCAGTCGCTGTGCAGCAGGGTCTCCCGGTCGCGGCCGCAGAAGTTCTCCATCGACCGGTTCACCTCCCGCAAGCGTCCGTCCGGATCGGTGAGCCCCATGGCGATCGGGGAATGCTCCACCGCCAGGCGGAACAGGGAGAGTTCCGGCAGGACCTCCGAGGCCCTCTTCTCGCCAGGCGGGCTGGACATTCCCCCGCGGATCGAGCGGTCGTCGGACTCCATCATCGGTGCGCCGAAGCCGTGGTCGGCGGAGCCGGCGGCGGATCAGACCCCGATCCGCTGCCGGCCGGGGTCGTCCTGGTAGGCGGCCCGATCCGTGAACAGGGCCGATTCCAGCAGGTAGGCGGCGAGGTTGCTGAGGGAGCGTCCCTGCTGGTCACTGCGCTCGAGCAACTGTTCGTAGGTGCCGTAGGGAATGGTGATGGTGAGGCGCCGGGGGGTGCGGAAGGCGTTGGCCGTCATGGCGGAAGGTACGGACGTGCTGGTGGCAGTGCGTCAGAGCGCTCTCAGGCCATCTTCAGGACAACGGGGCCAAAGGGACATACCCAGTTCTGGGCAGATCCCCAGCCCGTCAGCGGTGGCAGAGTGCGGCCGCCGCCAGGATCAGGCTGCCGCCCAGCAGGGTCTGGGGAGCCAGCCGTTCCCCGAACAGGCTCCAGCCCCAGAGGGCGGCGAAGCCCACCTGGGCATACTCCAGCGCCGTCGCCCGGCCCGCCGGCAGCCGTGTCAGGCCATGGGTGAGCCCGAGCTGGCCCAGCTGGGTGAACAGCCCCACCCCGAGCAGCCAGGCCAGCTCGGCGCCGGTGGGCAGCACCGGCTCGAGCAGCACGAAAGGGAGGCTCAGGGGCACCGCCACCAGCGGAAACCAGAACACGATCACCAGCGGGTGCTCGCTGCGGCCCAGCCCGCGCACACTCACGTAGGCCACGGCGGTCAGCAGGGCCCCGGCGAGGGCCAGCAGCACCCCCTCGGCGGAGGCCCCCGCCTCCGGCTGCAGCACCAGGGCCACCCCCAGCAGTCCCAGGGCCAGGGCCAGGGCCACCCGCCGCCCGACCGGTTCCCCCAGCCACCACCAGGCAAGGAGAGCCGTGAGCGTGGGATAGAGGTACTGGAGCAGGGTGGCCGTGGCCAGTGGCAGCAGCGCCAGGGCGGCGTAGACCCCGTAGAGCGCCAGGCTGCCGGCGATCCCCCGCAGGGCGAGCCACCCCCGCCGCCGCCCCCAGGGGCTCACCCCGGCGGCGTGCAGCATCCAGCCGCTCATGGCCAGGTTGAGCAGGGCTCTCACCAGCACGATTTCCGCCACAGGGATTCGCCCCACCACCCGCTTGACGCACACCGCCATCAGGCTGAAGGCCAGGGCGCCGAGCAGCAGGGCGAACACCGCCGTTGTGTCCGGTGGGGCCTCGGGAGCCGCGGCGGATGGGGTGGGGCTCACGGGCCGGCCGGTCGGAGCCCCCACCCTGGCAGGTGGGGACCGCCTCTGCCCTCGCCCCCCAGGCCTGGTGCCATGCCCCACAATGGGGGCGGCCCTGGCCCCAGTCCTGGTGTCCCCCGCAGCCTGCACTCCCGAACCCGCTGACCTGATCCCGCTTCCTTGAGCCTTCATTCTTGAATCTCCCCCGTCTCCACCCCCGCACGATCGAGGCCGTCAAGGAGCGGGCCGACATCGTCGATGTGGTGGGGGAGCACGTGGTGCTCAAGAAGAAGGGCAGGGAATTCGTCGGGATCTGCCCGTTCCACGACGACAAATCGCCGTCGATGACGGTGTCGCCCGCCAAGCAGTTCTATTACTGCTTCTCCTGCGGGGCCGGCGGCAACGCCATCAAGTTCCTGATGGAGCTGCAGCGCACCAGCTTCAGCGAGGTGGTGCTGGATCTGGCCCGCAAGTACCAGCTGCCGGTCGAGACCCTCGACGGTCCCCAGCAGGAGCGGCTGCGCCAGCAGCTCTCCCGCCGCGACCGGCTGCACCGGGTGCTGGCCCTTGCGGCGGGCTGGTTCCAGGGCCAGCTGCGCGCGCCCGAGGGGGCGGCGGCCCTCACCTATCTGCGCCAGAACCGTGGCCTCAGCGAGACCACCCTCGAGGCGTTCCAGCTGGGCTATGCCCCGGCCGGCTGGGACGGCCTGCTGCAGCACCTGCAGCAGGTGGAGGGCCTCGGCCCGGACCTGCTGGAGGCCGCCGGCCTGGTGGTGGCCCGCAAGGGCGGCGGCGGCTTCTACGACCGTTTCCGCGACCGGGTGATGGTGCCGATCCGCGACCGCCAGGGCCGGGTGATCGGCTTCGGCGGCCGGGGGCTGGACGGCGCTGAGCCGAAGTACCTCAACTCCCCGGAAACGGAGGTGTTCGAGAAGGGCAAGCACCTGTTCGGGCTGGATCGGGCCGCCGATGCCATCCGCCGCGACGACCGGGCCGTGGTGGTGGAGGGCTACTTCGATGTGATCGCTCTCCACGCGGCCGGCATCACCAATGCGGTGGCGGCCCTCGGCACGGCCCTCAGCTCCAGCCAGATCACCCAGCTGTGCCGCTGCTGCGACAGCCGGCGCCTGATCCTCAACTTCGACAGCGACGGAGCGGGCATCCGCGCCGCCCAGCGGGCCATCGGTGAGGTGGAGCAGCTGGCGCTCCAGGGCCAGCTGGAGCTGCGGGTGCTGCACCTGCCCGCCGGCAAGGACCCGGACGAGTTTCTCCAGCAGCACGGCCCGGGGGAGTACCGCTCCCTGCTCGATCAGGCCCCCCTCTGGCTCGACTGGCAGATCGAGCAGGTGCTCGAAGGCAAGGATCTGGCCCGGGCCGACCAGTTCCAGCAGGCCGTCTCCGCTCTGGTGCAGCTGCTGGGCAAGCTGCCCCAGTCGGCCGTGCGCAGCCACTACCTGCAGCAGGTGGCGGAGCGCCTCTCCGGCGGCCAGGCCCGGCTGGCCATCCAGCTGGAGGAGGACCTGCGCCAGCAGGTCAAGGGCCAGCGCTGGCACGGCCGCTCGGCGAAGTGGGAACAACCCGGGGAGGTGGGCCACCGGGAGCGGGCCGAGGCGGAGATCCTGCGCCTCTACCTCCACTGCCCCGCCTGGCGGGGCGTGATCCGCGCCGAGCTGCGCCGCCGGGAGCTCGATGACTTCGCCCTCCAGCACCACCGCCAGCTCTGGGCCGCCATCGGGGAGCTGGAGGAGGACCACCTGGGGGCCGGCCGGCTCGAGGCCATCAACCGGGGCACCGACCCCGGCCTGGATCTGGCCGACCTCGACCTGCCCCGCCTGCTGGGCGACCGGCTGCTGGTGGAGCAGAGCGCCCTGCTGGGCCGGCTCACCCCCCTGCTGGAGCCCAGCGAGGTGCAGCGGCTGGCCCTGGCCCACCCGATCAGCGGTGAGCGGCTGGTGTGTGA
>NZ_JAYGHZ010000017.1:0-16190 GCF_034931285.1 Synechococcus sp. BA-120 BA3 | reverse complement strand
CCCGCCGGCAACGGCGGGGGCCCACCGGGCGGCGGCGGCCCCAACATCCAGCTCAACGTGGCCACGGTCGCCGTTCTGGCGGGGGTGCTGGTCGTGGGCATCGGCATCGGCAGCGCCGTGACCAGCACCACCCAGGGCAACCAGGGCAACATTGCCAGCGCCCAGCAGCTCGACATGGCGGTGCCCGACCCCGAGTTCTGCAAACAGTGGGGCGCCAGTGCCTTCGTGATGGACATCGAGCTGTACACCACGATGAACCCCAGCAGCAGCTTCGTCACCCAGCCCACCCTCCAGCCCGGCTGCGTCATCCGCCGGGAGAACTGGTCGGTGCTGCAGAAGGAGGGCGCCGTGACCGCCGAGCAGATGCGCCAGTGCAAGCAGCGGATGAACACCTTCGCCTACATCGGCTCGGTGCGCGACAAACCGATCGTGCGCTGCGTCTACCAGACCGACATCACCGGCAACAAATTCCAGACCCGGGGGGTCGCCGGCGCCGCCGATGACGCCGTCGGCATCACACCGGAGGCCGATCAGTTCTGAGCCCGTTGCGCTCGGCCAGCCCCGGCGTCGTCTGCACCTGACGCAGGGGGCTGTCAGGGCTGGCGAACACGGGCAGCACCTCGCGGCGGAAGGCGTCGGCGGCCCGCGAGCAGTAGCGGGCCGGGTGGGTGATCAGCTTCAGCTGGCGCCGCACCATCAGGTCGGCCACCTGGGGCCGGTGCAGGGTGCCGGCGGCCAGCTCCCGTTCGATTGACACCACCGGCAGGAACGCCGCCCCCAGGCCCGCCTGGACGGCGTTCTTGATGGCCTCGAAGGAGTTGAGCTCCATCTCGATCTTGAGCCGCTGCACGTCGAGCTTGGAGCGGCTCAACAGCTGGTCCACCATCTTGCGGGTGGTGGACTGGGCGTCCAGGCAGACGAAACCGAGGCGGTAGAGATCGTCCTTGGTGAGCTCGGGCAGGCGGGAGAGCGGGTGCTTGGGGGGCAGCACCAGGGCCAGTTCGTCGTTGGCGTAGGGCACCACCTGCAGCAGGTCGTTGAGATCCCCCGGCAGTTCGCCGCCGATGATCGCCAGGTCGATCTGGCCGTTGGCCACGCTCCAGCCGGTGCGGCGGGTGCTGTGCACCTGCAGCTGCACCGCCACGTCCGGGTACTTCTGGCGGAACAATCCGATCATGCGGGGCATCAGGTAGGTCCCCGTCGTCTGGCTCGCCCCCACCACCAGGGAGCCGCCGCGCAGGTTGTGGAGATCGTCGAGGGCCCGGCAGGCCTCCTGGCACTGGCTCAGGATCCGGTCGCAGTAGCTGAGCAGCAGGTGGCCGGCCTCGGTGAGCTGGGCCTTGCGGCCACCGCGGTCGAACAGGGAGACGTCGAGCTGTTTCTCAAGGTTCTGGATCTGCAGGCTCACCGCCGGCTGGGTGACGTAGAGGCTGTCGGCCGCCTTCTTGAAGCTGCCCTCGCTGGCGATGGCGCGCAGGATGCGCAGCTGGTCGAGGGTGAAAGGCAGGTCTGCCATGGGTCGGGGAGGCCGCGGGGGGACCGTTCGCCGGAGCCGGCAGGCCGTGCGGAACTCTAGGGGGCTCTCCCGGTGGCAAGAATCGGCCTGTCACATCCGCTCCAGGACGCCGCTCCCCGATGCCCTCGCTTCCCCTGCTTCCGGTGGGCCCCCAGCACAGCAGCGTGGTGATGCTGGCCCTGCTGCTGCTCTTCGCCCTGATCCACAGCGGCGGGGCCTCCCTGAGGGCCTGGGGGGAGCAGCGGATCGGCGCCCGGCTCTGGCGCCTGCTGTTCGCCGGGCTCAGCATTCCCTCGGCCGTGGTGGTGGTGGGCTACTTCCTGGCCCACCGCTACGACGGGATCAGGCTCTGGAACCTGCAGGACCAGCCCTGGGTGGTGCCGCTGGTCTGGACCGGCACGGCCATCAGCTTCCTGTTCCTGTATCCGGCCACCTACAACCTGCTGGAGATCCCGGCGGTGCTCAAGCCCCAGGTGCGCCTGTACGCCACCGGAATCATCCGGGTGAGCCGCCATCCCCAGGCCGTGGGGCAGGTGCTCTGGTGCGCCACCCACCTGCTCTGGATCGGCACCAGCTTCACCCTGGTGGCCTGCGTGGGGCTGATCGGCCATCACCTGTTCGCCGTCTGGAACGGGGACCGGCGCCTGCGCAACCGCTTCGGCGCCGCCTTCGAGGAGCTGCGCGCCTCCACCTCGGTGCTGCCCTTCGCCGCCGTGCTGGACGGCCGCCAGACGCTGGTGGCGGCGGAATTCCTGCGGCCCTCCCAGCTGGGGATCGCCATCGCCGTCGGCGTCCTCTGGTGGGCCCACCGCTGGATCGGCCTCGGTGCCACCACCTTCTCGCGCACGGGCCTCGCCCACTGGCTGGGCTGAAGCGGCCGGCGGCCGGCGGGGGTCGATGGGCAGGCCCCCACAGAGCCGGAGCCTGGCCGACGGGCCTGCCTAAACTCGCGCCAACAGAGCCCCCAGGATGCCCGCCGCTTCCGAACTTGCCTGGCTGATCCCGGTGCTTCCCCTGCTGGGGGCCTGCCTCACCGGCCTGGGGCTGATCACCTTCAACCGCACCGTCAACCGCCTGCGCAAGCCGGTGGCGCTGCTGCTCATCACCTCCGTGGGCATGGCCGCGGTGCTGAGCTTCGCGATCCTGGCCGAGCAGCTGGCCGGAGCCGGCGCCACCGAGGTCCTGTTCGACTGGGCCGGCGCCGGCACCTTCCACCTGCAGATGGGCTTCCGCGTCGACGCCCTCGGGGCGGTGATGCTCTCGCTCGTCACCACCATCGCCCTGCTGGTGATGGTCTATTCCGACGGCTACATGGCCCACGACAAGGGCTATGTCCGCTTCTTCACCTACCTGGCCCTGTTCAGCAGCTCGATGCTGGGGCTGGTGATCAGTCCCAACCTGCTCGAGATCTACGTGTTCTGGGAGCTGGTGGGCATGTGCTCGTACTTGCTCGTCGGCTTCTGGTACGACCGCGACGCCGCCGCCAACGCCGCCCAGAAGGCCTTCGTCGTCAACCGGGTCGGCGACTTCGGCCTGCTGCTGGGGATCCTCGGCCTGTTCTGGGCCACCGGCAGCTTTGGCTTTGAGGAGATCGGTGAGCGGCTCTCGGCCGCTGTCGCCAGCGGCGGCCTGCCCACCGGGGTGGCCGTGCTGCTCTGCCTGCTGGTGTTCATGGGCCCGATGGCCAAGTCGGCCCAGTTCCCCCTGCATGTGTGGCTGCCCGACGCCATGGAGGGCCCCACCCCCATCTCGGCCCTCATCCACGCCGCCACCATGGTGGCGGCCGGTGTTTTTCTGGTGGCACGGCTGCAGCCGGTCTACGAGCCCTTTCCGCAGGTGCAGCTGGTGATCGCCGTGATCGGCACCATCACCCTGTTCCTGGGCGCCTCGATCGCCCTCACCCAGATGGATCTGAAGAAGGGGCTGGCCTACAGCACCGTCTCCCAGCTCGGCTACATGATGCTGGCCATGGGCTGCGGCGCGCCGGTGGCCGGCATGTTCCACCTGGTCACCCACGCCTTCTTCAAGGCGATGCTGTTCCTGGGCTCCGGCTCGGTGATCCACGCCATGGAGGAGGTGGTGGGCCATGAGCCCGTGCTGGCCCAGGACATGCGTCTGATGGGCGGCCTGCGCCAGTACATGCCGATCACCTCCGCCACCTTCCTGATCGGCTGCATTGCGATCAGCGGCATCCCCCCCCTGGCCGGCTTCTGGAGCAAGGACGAAATCCTCGGCCAGGCCTTCAACAGCTTCCCGCTGCTCTGGGCCATGGGATTCCTGACCGCCGGGATGACCGCCTTCTACATGTTCCGCCTCTATTTCCTCACGTTTGAGGGTTCCTTCCGCGGCCAGGACGCCGGCATCCGCGCCCAGCTGCTGGGCGCCGCTGGCCAGCCCGCGGGCGGATCCGACGACGGCGGCCACCACGCCCACGCCAGCCATCCCCACGAGTCGGGCTGGCAGATGGCGGCCCCCCTGGTGGTGCTGGCGGTCCCGTCGGTGCTGATCGGCCTGCTGGGCACCCCCTGGAACAGCCGCTTCGGCCTGCTCGTGGATCCCGCCGAGGCCGCCGAGGTCGCCGAGCACTTCAGCTGGGGGGAGTTCCTGCCCCTGGCGGGCGCCTCGGTGGCCATCTCCAGCCTGGGCATCGGCCTGGCGGTGCTGGCCTACGCCCTGCACCGCATCGACCTGGGCACGGCCGTGGCGGGCCGCTTCCCGGCCGTCAACCGCTTCCTGGCCAACAAGTGGTACCTCGATGCCATCAACGACAAGCTGTTCGTCCAGGGGAGCCGCCGCCTGGCCCGCCAGGTGCTCGATGTCGACTCCAAGGTGGTAGACGGGGTGGTCAACCTCACCGGCCTGCTCACCCTGGGCAGCGGCGAGGGCCTCAAGTACTTCGAGACCGGCCGGGTCCAGTTCTATGCCCTGATCGTCTTCGGCGGCGTCATCGGCATGGTGCTGCTGTTCGGGGCCTTCGGCTGAGCCCCGCTGTGTGTGACAACGCCCATCCGGTGGGTGGGTGGGAGGCCTGAATTTCTACACTCCGGCCAGATGGACAGCACCGTTCTGTGCCCTTTCCCTGGCTGAGCACCGCGATTCTGTTCCCGATCGGCGCCGCTCTGCTGATCCCCTTCGTGCCCGACAAGGGCGATGGCAAGCAGGTCCGCTGGTACGCCCTCGGCGTCGCCCTCACCACCTTCCTGGTCACCGTGGGGGCCTACCTGCGCGGCTACGACCCGGCCGATCCCGGCCTGCAGCTGGTGGAACGGGTGCAGTGGCTGCCCGATCTGGGGCTGGCCTGGTCGGTGGGTGCCGACGGCCTGTCGATGCCGCTCATCCTGCTCACCAGCTTCATCACCTCCCTGGCCTGCCTGGCGGCCTGGCCGGTGACCTTCAAGCCCAGGCTGTTCTATTTCCTGCTCCTGGCCATGGACGGCGGCCAGATCGCCGTGTTCGCCGTGCAGGACATGCTGCTCTTCTTCCTGGCCTGGGAGCTCGAGCTGCTGCCGGTGTACCTGCTGCTGGCCATCTGGGGCGGCAAGAAGCGCCAGTACGCCGCCACCAAGTTCATCCTCTACACCGCCGGCAGTTCCCTGTTCATCCTCCTGGCCGGCCTGGCCATGGCCTTCTACGGCGGCGGGGCCCCCAGCTTCGAGTACACCGTGCTGGCCGCCAAGGAGTTCGGCACCGGCTTCCAGGTGCTCTGCTACGCCGCCCTGCTGATCGCCTTCGGCGTCAAGCTGCCGGTGGTGCCCCTGCACACCTGGCTGCCCGATGCCCACGGTGAGGCCACCGCGCCGGTGCACATGCTGCTGGCGGGCATCCTGCTGAAGATGGGCGGCTACGCGCTGCTGCGCTTCAACGTGCAGCTGCTGCCCGAGGCCCACGTCCAGTTCGCCCCCCTGCTGGTGATCCTGGGGGTGGTGAACATCATCTACGCCGCCCTCACCTCCTTCGCCCAGCGCAACCTCAAGCGCAAGATCGCTTACAGCTCGATCAGCCACATGGGCTTCGTGCTGATCGGCATCGGCAGCTTCAGCGCCCTGGGCACCAGCGGCGCCATGCTGCAGATGATCAGCCATGGCCTGATCGGGGCCAGCCTGTTCTTCCTGGTGGGGGCCACCTACGACCGCACCCACACCCTGCAGCTCGACGAGATGGGCGGGGTGGGCCAGAAGATGCGCAAGATGTTCGCCCTCTGGACCGTCTGCTCCCTGGCCTCCCTCGCCCTGCCGGGCATGAGCGGCTTCGTTTCCGAACTGATGGTGTTCGTGGGCTTCGCCACCAGCGAGGCCTACAGCCTCAGCTTCCGGATCGTCATCGCCGTCCTGGCGGCCATCGGCGTGATTCTCACCCCCATCTACCTGCTGTCGATGCTGCGGGAGATCTTCTTCGGCAAGGAGAACCCCGAGCTCGCCTCCCACACCCACCTGGTCGACGCCGAGCCGCGGGAGATCTACGTGATCTCCTGCCTGCTGGTGCCGATCATCGGCATCGGCCTTTACCCCCGCCTGGTCACCGACAGCTACCGGGCCGCGATCGAGGCCCTGGTCGAGCGGGAGTCCGTGGCCCTGGTGAAGGTGGGTCGCGCCCCGGTTCCGGCGGTGATGGCCACCGGCGCCTTCGGCAGCCTCCCGCCGGCCCTGCTGCACGCCCCGGCCCTCGGCTGATCCCGGACCCCGCCACGGCGGGGGGGCCGTGGGGAGCCGGTTACGAAACCCTGCGCAGGTCCTGGGCCATGCGTCCATCCTCCGGGGAGGATGCCTACGCTCCTCCATCCCACAGCGAGGGTCTCCATGCGGCAGATCAACTTCCTTCTGATCTTCAGCTTCGGCTTGGCCACGGTGATGTTCACCCTGGAGAACACCACGGCCACCACCGTGCATTTCCTGCCGGGCGTGAGCACCACCCTGCCGCTGGCGGCCCTGCTGCTGGTGGTGGGCGGTCTCGGTGCCACCGCCGCCTGGATCTACGCCGTCTGGAGCGGCGTGGTCAAGAAGGTGGAAACCCTGCAGACCGCCGGCGAAGTGGAGGCCCAGCAGGTGCGGATCAGCGAGCTGGAGAACGATCTGCGCCGCTACCGGGCCACGGTGGATGCCCAGCTGGGGCTGCTGCCGGCCGCCGGCGAGAGCTCGGCGTCCTCCCGTGAGGAGGGGGGTGAAGGCAGCCTCTCGCTGGCTGCCGACTGAGGCCGCTGGGGGGCGCTGGGGCCGGTTCGGTCATCACCGCGACTGGTGCCATCGGGCCGCAGCCGGTAGCTTGCCCGAGGACGGCACCCTCCGAGCAGGACAACGCGCGTGGCAGAAGCGGGCGCCAGACTCGCCATCCGGTTGCTCCAGGACGCGGCCGAACGGGGCGACATCGATCCCTGGGACGTGGATGTGATCGCGGTCGTCGACGGTTTCCTCGACCAGCTGCGCCAGCGCATCGAGATGCCAAGGCGCCTGGCCCCCCGGGGAGGGAGCTACGAACGGGATCTGGCCGAATCGAGCGAGGCCTTCCTGGCCGCCTCGGTGCTGGTGGGGCTCAAGGCGGAACTGCTGGAATCGGCCACCTTCCCGCCCGAGCCGCTGCTGGAGGACGCCTTCGGCGCCGAGGATGACGGCGGCTGGGACCCCTCGGCGGTGGCCCTGCCGCGGCGCCCCGAACGGCACCTGCAGCGACGGCCGGTGGCGCCACCCCCCCTGCAGCGCCCCGTCACCCTGGGGGAACTGATCCGCCAGCTCGAGGACATCGCCGAGCGGCTCGAGCAGGAGGGGGGGGAAGGGCGGCACAGGCCCCGCACCCGCCGCTACAGCGAGCGGGCGGCGATCGCCCAGGTGGCCTCCCTGGCCCATCGGGAGAAACTGCCGGAGACCACCGCGGCCCTGAGCCGCTTCCTGCTGGAATGGGCGCCCACCGCCGAGACCATCGAGTGGGTGGCCTTCGATGCGCTGGTGGGCGCCTGGGCGGAGGCCCTCTCCAGCCCCGCCGCCGGCTCGCCGGAGGACGCCGATCTGGACAGCGATCGGGTGGGGGTGTTCTGGGCCCTGCTGTTCCTGTCCTCCCAGGGCAAGGTGGAACTGGCCCAGGACGGCGGCCTCTACGGCCCCCTCAGCCTGCGGCGGCGCCGGGAGGAGCGGGGCGAGGCGGTGAGCCTGCCGCGGCTGTCGGGCCAGGGGTCAGATAGGGGGCCGGCTCGGGAAGCAGTGGCCGCCTGAGGTTTCTCCGTAGTGTGGAACTTCACCTCCGACCTGAAACGACGCCGATGAAGGCGATGATCCTGGCGGCAGGCAAGGGAACACGGGTGCGTCCGATCACGCACACAACGCCCAAGCCGATGATTCCGATCCTCCAGAAACCCGTCATGGAGTTTCTGCTCGAATTGCTCCGGGAGCACGGCTTCAACGAAATCATGGTCAATGTCTCCCACCTTTCTGAGGAGATCGAGAACTATTTCCGTGATGGCCAGCGCTTCGGCGTCCAGATCGCCTACAGCTTCGAGGGGCGCATCAAGGATGGCGAGCTGATCGGTGAAGCCATGGGCTCGGCCGGCGGCCTCAAGAAGATCCAGGACTTCCAGGCCTTTTTTGACGACACCTTCGTGGTGCTCTGCGGTGACGCCCTGATCGATCTGGATCTCACCGAGGCCGTGCGGCGCCATCGGGAGAAGGGGGCGATGGCCAGCCTCATCACCAAGCGCGTGCCCCGCGACCAGGTGAGCAGCTACGGGGTGGTGGTGACCGACCAGGACGGGCGGGTGCTCTCCTTCCAGGAGAAGCCGTCGGTCGAGGAGGCCGCCAGCGACATGATCAACACCGGCATCTACATCTTCGAGCCGCAGGTCCTCGACTTCATCCCCAGCGGCGAAGCTTTCGACATCGCCGGTGATCTGTTCCCCAGGCTGGTGGACTCCGGGGCTCCCTTCTACGCCCTGCCCATGGAGTTCGAGTGGGTCGACATCGGCAAGGTGCCGGACTACTGGCAGGCGATCCGCAGCGTGCTGCAGGGGCATGTCCGCCAGGTGCAGATTCCCGGCAAGCAGGTGCGCCCCGGCATCTACGCGGGCCTCAACGTGGCGGCCGACTGGGACCAGATCCACGTCGAGGGGCGGATCTTCGTGGGCGGCATGACCCGCATCGAGAACGGCGTCACGATCATCGGGCCGGCGATGATCGGGCCGAGCTGTCACATCTGTGAAGGGGCCACGATCGACAACTCGATCATCTTCGACTACTCGCGGATCGGCCCCGGGGTCCAGCTTGTCGAGAAGCTGGTCTATGGCCGCTACTGCGTCGATCGCAACGGCGACCACTTCGATCTCCAGGAGGCTGCCCTCGACTGGCTGATCACCGATTCCCGCCGCCAGGACGTGGGCACACCCTCACCGCAGCAGAAGGCCATGGCCGAGCTCCTCGGCACCGACCTCGCCGCCAGCGGCGCCCCCTAGTCCCGCCAGCCTCAGGATCTGGGGAATGCGGTGTTCGGCCTTGATCGCCATCAGGTGCACCCCCTGGGCGATGGAACGGTAGGTGGCCACCTGTTCGGCGGCGATCGCCACCCCTTCCGCGGCCGGATCGGCCGCGCCGGCGAGGCGGTCGATCAGGGACTGGGGGATGCAGGCCCCCGGCACGACGCGGTTGATGAACTGGGCGTTGCGGGCCGACTTGAGCAGGAACACCCCGGCCAGCACCGGCAGTCCGAGGGGTCCGGTGATCTCCTCCACGAAGCGGCGCAGGGCGGCCGCATCCATCACCATCTGGGTCTGGAGGAAGCGGGCGCCCGCCTCCTGCTTGCGACGCACCCGGGAGAGCAGGCCGCTCCAGCTGGGCGACTGGGGATCGGCGGCGGCGCCGGGGAAGAGCGCCGTGGCCCCGTCCGGCAGTGCCCCCTTGACCGGATCGTCACCGGCGTTGAGGCCCCGCACCAGCTGCAGCAGCCGCACCGCCTCCAGCTCGTTCACCGCGCGAACCCCGGGCTGATCGCCGGCGCGCACCGGGTCCCCGGTGAGGCAGAGCAGGTTGCGGATACCAAGGGCGTGGGCGCCGAGCAGATCGGCCTGGAGGGCGATGCGATTGCGGTCGCGGCAGGTCATCTGCAGCACGGGCTCGATGCCGGCCTCCAGCAGCAGACGGCACACTGCGAGGCTGCTCATCCGCATCACGGCCCGGCTGCCATCGGTCACGTTGACCGCATGCACCAGACCCCGCAGGGCCGTCGCGGCCTCGAGGGTGCGGCCGGGATCGCCGCCGCGGGGCGGCGTCACTTCCGCCGTGACGGCGAACCGACCGTCCGCCAGGGCCTGTCGAAGCTGCAACGGCCATCTCCAAGACAGGGGCATCATGGAACAGCCGCTGCCTAGAGTGAATCAGCCCTCGCCGAGGAGCCGATGGCTGAGCGCAGGTCCGTGGCGGCGGCCAGCTCCCTGTCCCCGTCCCCGTCCCTGGAGCGGCCCATGATCCATCCACGCAGCGAGTTGTCAGAGCGGGAGCTCGAGATCATCGAGCTGGTGGCCACCGGTCTGACCAATCTGGAGATCGCCGGCCAGCTCACCATCAGCAAGCGCACGGTCGACAACCACGTCAGCAACATCTTCACCAAGACCGGCGCCAAGAACCGGGTGGCCCTGCTGAACTGGGCCATGGACCACGGCAAGATCTGCCGTGACGGATTCAACTGCTGCGCCCTGCCCCCTGACGAGACGACCGGCGCCCCCCGCTGAGCGGCCCCGGCAGTCGCTCCCCTCAGCGGGCCTGGGCCAGCAGGGCCTGCCGGTCGGCCTCCGGCCACAGCGCCAGGGGACAGCGGGCCAGGGCGGCATTGCTGAGTTCGCGGCGGCCGGTGATCTCCCTGGCGCACCAGGGGGGAACCGCCACCGGCTGATCGGCCCGCTCCAGTTCCACCTCCGCCACCACCAGGGGGGCATTGGCGCCCTCAAACACATCCAGGACCCAGTCGCCCCCGGGCAGATCCAGGGCGAAGCGGGTCTTGCCGAGCCGATGGGGGCACCGCTCCAGCAGGGCTTCGGCATCGGTGGATGGGATCGGGTACTCGTACTCTTCCCGCGTCAGGGCCACCCCGGCGGCCGGGATCGCGTCCCCGTGCTCCGGCCCCGGCAGGTCCGCGCCGGTCGCCGGCAGCTTGAGGGTGAGGAAGGCCGCCATGGGTCCAGCTGAGGGACGGGCCAGCCTTACCCGCAGGGTGAGGCCCTCGCCGCCGCTGGCCAGATACCCCTGGCGGATCAGGCGGTCACTGAGCGCGTGGGGGCGCCACAGCTCGCCGCGGACGAGGAAGCGGCGTTCGATTTCCAGGGCCATGGTCAGGGTGGGCGGTTCAGTTGCGGGACGGTTCGACGGCGGTCAGACTGCCGGCCCAGTGGAGCTTGTGGGTGAGGGTGCTGTAGTACGAGGGGCTCTGCTCCAGCTGGAGCATCAGCACCGGATGGCGGCCCCGCTGCAGGAAGCAGCGATCCCCGGGTTCCAGCACAGTGGCATGGGCCCCGTCCTTCCAGAGCTTCACCCGGCGGCTGGCCTCCCCCAGGGGCCACACCGACAGCCTGGCGCCGGGGGGCACCACCACCGCCCGGCTGGAGAGACTCATCGGGCAGATCGGCGTGACCACGATCGCCTCGATGCCCGGGTGCAGAATCGGCCCCCCCGCGGCCATGGCGTAGCCCGTGGAGCCGGTGGGGGTGGCGATGATCAGGCCGTCGCCCCGGTACTGATCCACCACCTCCCCGTCGATCTCGAGCTCCAGCATGCAGGTGGGGGAGAGCTCGTCGAGGGCGGGGCGGAAGTAGAAGTCGTTGAGGGCCGTGTGGGGGCCATCGCCGACCCCGCTGACGTCGCCGTCGGAGGCCGCATCCCCCTCCTGGGGCACGCCGTCGCCCCGGTCGACCCGGGCCTCCAGCATCATGCGCCGCTCGATGGCGAAGCGGTCGTCCCGCAGCCGCTGCCAGAGGGTGTCGTCCGGATCGTGGCCGCCGGGCTCGCCGTGGCCATCGCCCTGAAGCCTGAGCAGGCGCCGCTCGTGGGTGAGGAAGCCCAGGTGGCCGCCGACGTTGAAGCTGAGCACCGGCACCCCGTAGCTGGCCAGGTGACGGGCGGCCGCCAGGACGGTGCCGTCGCCGCCGAGCACCACGGCCAGATCGGGCAGCTCCGCTTCGGTGGCCAGAAGTCCGGGGAAGGGGTTCAGCCCCAGCCCGCTGACGGCGGTGGTGACGACGGCCCCCTGGGAACGCAGGTCCTGGGCGCAGCGGCGGGCCTGTCGCTGGGCCGCCTGGCTGCCCTTGCGCAGGATCAGCCAGACCCTCTCAAGCCGCATGGGCGCAGTCCGGGGACGGAGGCACCGCTACCAGCGCAGCAGGTTGAAGCGCTCCATGTCGACGGTTTCGCGGTTGCGATAGAGCGACAGCAGGATGGCCAGACCGACGGCCGCCTCGGCCGCCGCCACGGTGATCACGAAGATGGCGAACACCTGGCCCCGGATCAGCTGCCCGTCGAGGTAGTTGGAGAAAGCCATCAGGTTGATGTTGACGGCGTTGAGCATCAGCTCGATGCTCATCAGCACCCGCACGGCATTGCGGCTGTTGATCAGGCCCCAGACGCCCACGCAGAACAGCATGGCCGCCACGGCCAGGAAGGCCTCGAGGGGGATCGGGGAGGCGGCGTCGGGGATCATGGCTTGGTGAGCAGGGTGGGGGCGTTGGCGGCGGTCTCGATCAGGAGGGGGGTGCGGTCCTTCTCAATCAGACCCTGGTCGGCCGGCTCACCGGTGATCACGTCGGTGCTGAAGACGTCGCGGCGGGCCAGGACGATGGCCCCGATCATGGCCATCAGCAGCAGCACCGACGCCAGCTCGAAGGGCAGGAGATAGTCGGTGAAGAGGTGCTCGCCGAGGCGGATGGTGGCCTCCTCACCGACCGGCGTGGGGCCCGGCACGGCCCACGGGGTGGTGAACGCCACCCGCAGCAGCAGGGCGAAGAGACCGGCGCAGACGGCGCCGGACAGCAGACGGCGAACCAGCAGGCCGGGGATCGCGGCGAGAGTTTCCTTCTTGTTCACGAGCATGATCGCGAACAGGATCAGCACATTGACCGCCCCGACGTAGACCAGGATCTGGGCGGCCGCGACGAAGCTGGCGTTAAGCAGCAGGTAGAGCCCGGCCACCGAGAGGAAGACGCCGCCGAGCAGGAAGGCGGAATAGACGATGTTGGGCAGCAGGACGACACCCAGGGAGCCGATCACCGTGGTGGCCGAGAGCACCAGGAAACAGATCTGCTGGGTGGTGGAGGCGATCGACATCAGGACTCGGCGGTGCTGTCGGAGGGGAGGGTGGCCAGCACCTGGGACGGCAGCTGGCCGGCCCGGGGCTCGCTGGCTGGAACCCCATGGGGATCCATGGCGCCCTTGGGAAGGTAGGCCAGTTCGCGCAGGGCGAACACCGCCGGGTCGGAGGTGACGCTGGTGGGCAGGCGGCCGAGGGCGACGTTGTCGTAGTTGAGGCTGTGGCGATCGAAGGCCGCCAGTTCGTACTCCTCGGTCATGGAGAGGCAGTTGGTGGGGCAGTACTCCACGCAGTTGCCGCAGAAGATGCACACCCCGAAATCGATCGAGTAGTTGCGCAGCTCCTTCTTCTTGGTGGCCTTGTTCATCACCCAGTCCACCACGGGCAGGTTGATGGGGCAGACCCGCACGCACACCTCACAGGAGATGCACTTGTCCAGTTCGTAGTGGATCCGGCCCCGGTAGCGCTCGGAGGGGATCAGCTTCTCGTAGGGGTACTGAACCGTGATCGGCCGGCGGCGCAGGTGATCGAAGGTGACCGCCAGCCCCTGGGTCATCGTCTGGGCCGCGCTCACCGCCTCCCGGGTGTAGTCGCCGACTTGCTTGAGAAACCCGAACATGGCTGGGGTGAGGGGTTACGGGATGGGGACCATGATGGCCCCGGGGGGGCCGCTGTGTTGGTATCCGGGGAACGGGTTCAACCGCCGAAGGCGACCGGGAAGGCCAGCTTGAGGCCTGCGGTGACCAGAAGGTTGACCAGGGCGATGGGGAGCAGGAACTTCCAGCCCAGGTCGAGCAGCTGGTCGATCCGCACCCGAGGGGTGGTCCAGCGCAGCAGGATCGCGAAGAACACCAGCAGGTAGGCCTTGAGGATCGTGCTGACGATGCCGATCGAACCGGTGATCACCTGGACCAGGGGGGCATCGGGGGAGACACCGAGCCAGCCGGTGATCCACTCGACGGGCACAGGAAAGCTCCAGCCGCCCAGGTAGAGCACCGACACCAGCAGGGCCGAGAGCACCAGGTTGATGTAGCTGCCCAGATAAAACAGGGCGAACTTCATGCCCGAATACTCGGTCTGGTAGCCGGCCACCAGCTCCTCCTCCGCCTCCGGGAGGTCGAAGGGAAGACGCTCGCACTCGGCCAGGGCACAGATCCAGAAGATCACGAAGCCGACGGGCTGGCGCCAGATGTTCCAGCTGAAGATGCCGGCCCCGGTCTGCTGGGCGACGATGTCGACGGTGCTCAGGGAGTTGCTCATCATGACCACCGCCAGCACCGCGAGGGCCAGGGGGATCTCGTAGCTGATCGACTGGGCGGCGGCCCGCAGGCCGCCCAGCAGCGAATACTTGTTGTTGCTGGAGTAGCCGCTCATCAGCAGGCCAATGGGCTGGATGCTGCTCAGGGCGATCCAGAGAAAGATGCCCACCCCCACGTTGCTGATCAGCAGGTTCTGGCCGAAAGGCACCACCAGCCAGGAGAGGATCACGGGCACCACGACCAGCACCGGGCCCAGGCTGAACAGCAGGGCATCCGCCCGCGCCGGGATGATGTCCTCCTTGAAGACGAGCTTGAGGCCATCGGCCAGGGGCTGCAGCACCCCCAGGGCGCCGGCGTACTCAGGGCCGATGCGCTGCTGCACCGCCGCCGAGATCTTGCGCTCCAGCCAGACGCTCACCAGCACCCCGACCACGGCACCCACCAGCACCAGGACCATCGGCAGGGGCAGCCACAGCAGCCGGGCCGCCCCGGGGGTGAGACCCATGGCCTGGGCGAGGTCAAGGAAGCTCGACTGGAGGTCGAGACCGGGGGGAGCGATGGCGGCACCCAGCGGGCCAGTGGACAGCATCAGAGAACTCCGTTGGAGGGGAACCTAGGGGGGAACGGGTCAGGAAGTGACTCAGCCAGGAACCGGACGGCTTTCCAGGGGGAGCCAGCCCCGCTCGGCGGGGCCGGTGTAGATCTGCGAGGGACGGTAGATGCGGTTGGCACCCAGTTGTTCCTTCCAGTGGGCCAGCCATCCTGCCGTACGGGCGATGGCGAAGATGGGGGTGAACAGGTCGCGGGGAATACCGAGCTTCCGGTAGACGAGACCGGAGTAGAAGTCGACGTTGGGGTAGATGCCCTTCGGCCCCAGCCGCCGCCCGGCCACCTCCTCCAGCTTGAGAGCCACGTCGTACATGGCGTCGTGGCCGAAGCGCTGGAACAGCTCCTCCGCCAGGCCCTGCAGGATGACGGCCCGGGGATCCTTGACCCGGTACTCCCGGTGGCCGAAGCCCATGATCTTCTGCTTCTGGGCGATGGCCTGGTCGAGCCAGGGCTCCACCTGATCGATGCTGCCGATCTGGTCGAGCATGTCGAGCACATCCTCGTTGGCGCCGCCGTGCAGGGGCCCCGCCAGGGTGCCCACCGCCGAGGCCACCACCGCGTAGGGGTCGGTGAGGGTGCTGGCCGTGACGCGGGCGCTGAAGGTGCTGGCGTTGAGGCTGTGCTCGGCGTGCAGGATCAGGCAGGCGTCGAAGATCCGCGCCGCCAGGGGATCGGGCTCCCGCTCGGTGAGCATGTAGAGGAAGTTGGCCGAGTAGGCCAGATCGTCCCGGGGCTGGATCGGGTCCTGGCCCTTCCGGATCAGCTGGAACGCCGCCACCATCGTGGGGATCTTGGCGATCAGCCGCACCACCGCATCGACGATGTACTGCGGGTCGTAGAGGGCGCGGCGGGAATAGAAGAGCCCCAGGGAAGCCGCACTGGCCTGCAGGGCATCCATCGGATGGCCCGTGGCCGGGAAGCACTTCATCATGTCCCGGATGCGGAAGCTGAGCCGCCGGTGCATCTGCACCTCCTGCTCGAACTCCCGCAGCTGGAAGATGGTGGGCAGCTCCCCCCAGATCAGCAGGTAGGCGGTTTCCAGGAAACTGCTGTGGCTCGCCAGCTGCTCGATCGGGTAGCCCCGGTAGGTGAGCAGGCCCCGCTGGCCCTCGATGTCGCACACCGCCGACTGTGTGGCCGGCACGCCCTCCAGGCCGGGCCGGAACGTGGGCGGCGCCGGGGGCGATGGAGAGGGAGGGGTGCCCTGAGGGTCTTTGGCCTCTGGGGTGCTCACCGCCGCCATGCCGAATCCTGTGGATGGGACGAACTTAGGCGCAGGAACGGGCTGCTGCCGTAGCGCCGGCTGCCGGCTCAGGGGCGGGGCAGCCAGAGCTTCGGCCGCACCAGCCATTCCAGACGGGCGGTGCCGGCCAGCGACGCCCCGGCCGGCACCAGGGGCAGGCGCAGCAGGGCCAGGCCCGCCTTGCGCAGGGCGATGGCGCCGGGTGGCGCCCCCAGCAGGCGGGCCGCCAGCAGCCCCAGGTCCGGTTCATGGCCCACCAGCAACAACTGGAAGGGCGCCGCCGCGTCCCCCTCCGCCT
>NZ_JAYGHZ010000016.1:0-17009 GCF_034931285.1 Synechococcus sp. BA-120 BA3 | reverse complement strand
GGCCCGCACCAGGCTCTCGCGCAGGGCAGCCCCGAAGCGTTCGGGCCCCTCCGGGGCGGCCAGGTGGCACACGCCAGGGCCGTCGCCCTCGCCCACCACCGGGCCCATCCCAGGCGTCACGCCATCGGCCACCAGGGCCAGGCGGCAGGTGGTGTGGGTCTGGCCGGCGTCGAAGCCGGCGATCAGTCGCATGGCACCGGATCCGCCGCGGCGGCGGCGAGGGTGGCGAGGCTGAACAGGGCGATCAGCTGCACCTCCGGCCGGAAGAAGATCGTGTCGGTGAGGCCCTGCACCCCCAGCCCCGCGAACACGGCCACCGCCGCCAGGCACGGCAGGGCCAGGGGGGCGCTGCTGCGCCACTGGCCCAGGCCCACCTTCACGGCGCTCAGCAGCAGGCCCAGCCCCGCCAGCAGCCCAGGAATCCCAGCCTCCACCAGCAGCTCCAGGGGGATCGAATAGGCGCTGAGGGCGTTGAACTTGGGCTGCTGGTACAGCGGATAGATGAGGTTGAAGGCGCTGTTGCCGGGGCCGATGCCGATCCAGGGGCGGTCCTGGATCATCGCCAGGGCCGAGGTCCAGACGTTCAGGCGGAAGTTGTTGGAGCTGTCCTCCCGGCCCGCCAGCAGGCTCATCACCCGCACCCGCAGCGGCTCCACCTGGGTCACCAGCAGCACCAGCACCACGGTGGCCCCGGCCAGCAGCAGCAGAGGGAACAGGCGCCGCCACAGGGGCGGCCAGTCGCGGGTCTGGCGCAGCACCAGCAGCAGGGCCATCACGCCGAGGGAGGCCACCATGCCCATCCAGGCGCCGCGGCTGTAGGTGAGCACCAGGGCGACCAGCCCCAGCACCAGGCAGGCCAGGGCGAACAGGCGCCGGCCCCGTCCCTGCCAGCGCAGCAGGGCCACCACGGCCAGGGGCAGGATCGGCAGCAGGTAGCCCCCCAGCAGGTTGGGGTTCTCGAGGGTGCTGTAGATGCGCACCGTGCCTTCGGCCACCGAGTTGCTGTCCGACCAGCGGGCCAGGGCTCCGGGGGCCTCGTAGAGCTGGCGGATGCCGATCACGCTGGTGACCAGCTCACCGGCCAGCAGGGCGCCCACCAGCCGATCCCACCACACCGGCGCGGCCGCCAGCAACTGGCGCATCAGGGCGTAGACGCTCAGGTAGCTGAGCAGCTTGACCAGCCCCACCAGGGCGGCCTTCGGCACGGGCGAGAAGCCGGTGGCCACCACCGCCACCGCGATCACCAGCAGCAGCCAGGTGTTGATGGCGCCCAGCCGGCCCGGTGGGGTGCGCAGGGCCCAGACCACCCAGAGCAGGGAGGAGGCGGCGATCAGCAGGCTGAGGCCGGAGCGGGTGACCAGGGGCAGCCCGGCCATCAGGGCGCAGAGGATCCAGCCCGCCAGCAGGGGCAGGTGGGCACCGAGGCGGCCGGCGGGCAGGCCGGCCAGCAGCCCCTGCCAGCGCAGCAGCAGGGGCACGGGAGCTGGGGCAGGCACCATCAATCGGCGGCGGCGTCGTCGCGATTATCGACGCCGTCGCCCGCGACATCCAGGCGGCCTTCCAGCGCGGCCAGTGGCGGCAGGGGGGCGCTGTTGCGGCGGTAGAGGCTGCGGTGCACCGGCTTGCCCTCGGCCAGCACCTGGCCTTCCCGTTCGGTGGCCACCGGCAGCGGGTTCACATCCGGGCCGCATTCCTCGGGCCCCTCCAGCTCGAAGGCGCCGCTCGCTGCCACCAGCTGGCGCATCGGGGTGATCAGCCCTTCCACGTCGCTCTGCAGGAAGAGGAGGCGGCCAGGGGCGAGGGCCGCGGCGATCGCCAGCAGCAGGGGCGGCTGCAGCACCCGGCGCTTGCGGTGGCGCAGCTTGAACCAGGGGTCGGGAAACTGCAGCGTGACCAGCTCCAGCTGCCCGGCCGGCAGGAGCGCCAGCCACGCGGGCAGGTTGACGTTGGCGTTGCCGTAGAGGAAGCGCAGGTTGGTGAGACTGTCCCGGCGGCGGTCGGCCTCGGCGGCCTCCACCAGGGGCCGGCGGATCTCCAGGCCGAGGTGGTTGCGCTGCGGCGCCAGGGGGGCCATGGCCAGCAGGAAGCGGCCGCGGGCCGAGCCGATGTCGAGGTGGAGGGGCAGGGAGGGATCGGCGAACAGCTCGATCAGCGGCGGCAGGGGCCGCGCCAGCTGGTGGATCCGGCTGAGCGGGTTGACGTGCTGGCGCACCATCAGAGCGGCGCGGCGGAGCCCCCGGGCGGGTCGTTGGGCACCAGGAACCCCCAGCTGGCGGTGTAGCCGTGCAAGTGGGTGGTGCCGCCGACGGGGCCGATCTCGCCGTTGCAGAACAGGCCGGCGATCGGCACGGTGCCGAACACCTCGCGGCAGAGGCTCACGTCACCGTCGGCCTGGCCGTAGAGGCCTTCGCCCCGGCCCAGGCAGGCGAACAGGAAGGCGGCCAGGGGCTCGCTGCGGCGTTGGGCCTGGCCGGCCAGCAGCTGGCGGGATTCGTCCCGGGAGGCATCGGCATCGCGGAGCTGGAACTGCACCTTCTGGCCCACCCGCATCCGTTCCCCCACCGCCACCGCCCCGTTGCGGGGATCGACGCCGATCAGGTTGCGCACCAGGAAGGAACCCGGGGCGTCGGCTACGGGGGTGAGGTCGGCGCTGGGGAGGCTGAAGTCGCTGCGGCCGACGCCGAGGAACAGGGAGTGCTTCACCTGCTCCCGTTCGGCGGGGGTGAGGTCGGTGAGGATCGACTGCAGGGCGGCCACGGGGCTGTTGCGGGTGCTGCCGCAGCTCACCTCGATGACGACGTTGCGCTGGGCCTGCTCCACCTCCAGCACCGGGCCGATGGGCCGGCAGCCCTGGGCCACCAGCGGATCCAGCCGCCAGGCGCCCTCGATCACACAGCCCACCGCACCGGTGCGGACCGTGTCGGCCGGGTCGCCGTCGCTGCCGCCGCCACTGCCTCCGCCACTGCTGCCGAAAAGCAGCGAGCCGTGGGCGGCGCTGTGGGGGCCGGCGATGCCCCCCACCTTGGTGATGTTCGGGTAGGCGTAATCCAGGCCGCTGATCAGGTCGTTGATGGCGGTGCCGGTGGGATCGAGCAGCAGCAGCATCGACTGGCCCGCCTCCAGCTCGGCCCCCACCCGCTCGCGCCAGGGCTCGGCCGGACCATCGAGGTCGGGCAGGGCGGTGGTGTCGATGGCAAAGGGGTGCAGACGGGCACCGGGCAGCCGCAGCAGGGTGACGGACAGGGCCGGCTGGTGCTCGATCTCATGGGGGACCCCCGCCGGATCGGTGCCCACCACGCCGCCGCCGACGCAGCCCAGCCAGTGGGCGGCACTCAGCTTCTGCTGCAGCAGGGGAAGCAGGCGGGGCAGGTCGCTGGCGTAGCTGGCGGAGGCGAACACCAGCGCCAGGTCGGCCTCGGGGGCTCCCCGGAGCTGCTCGAACACCTGGTTGACGGCTTCCTGCAGCGAGGCATCGCGGCCGAGGGCGGTGCGGCACCAGGGGGCGGCGGGGCGACGCTGCAGCCAGGGAAAGGAGGGGAGGGAACCCATGCACGGACCCTATCGCCTGGGGGGCACACGGATAATGGCGCCTTACCGAACCGAGCGGACGTGCCGGAACAGCTCTATCGCTCCCTGGTCTGGCTCGACGTGCGGCTGGGGATGCTGTTCGCCGTGGGGCTGCCGCTGGTGCTGCTCCTCTGGGCGGCCCTGCGCCGGGAGCAGGCCCTGGTGCGGCTGATGGGTCTGTACTGGAAGGTGGCGAGCCTGCAGCTGATCGCCCTGCTGCTGCTCACCGACAACCGCCCCGCCGGCTTCCTGCTGCTGGTGCTGGCGCCGCTGCTGGTGGTGGCGAGCCTGTGGTTCTGGGTGGATCTCAACGAGGAGCTCGCCGACATGCCCCCCTGGCGGGCGCTGCCGCTCACCCTGCGCATCTGGCGCTGGAGCCTGACCTTGCTGTCGCTGGCCGGGGCGAGCCTGGCCGTGACCGCCCTGCCCTGCATGGGCGGCGCCGGTGCCGGCCTGAGCCTGTGCCGGGCCTGGCTGGAGGCGCCCCAGGGGCTGCACGGCGTGGTGGCCCGGGTGTTCGCCTTCGTGTTCGGCGGGGCGTGGACGCCGGGGGTGGCCGCCTTCGTGGGCTATGCGGCCCTGGTGGCCTACGTGGTGGGGCTGTTCCAGTGGCTGGTGGTGCGCCTGCCGCGGCTGGGCCGGGTGGCCGGCGAGTTCTGAGCTTTTCTTCGGTGCTGCTCCCATGACCGACGCCGCCTCCCCCTCCGTTGCGGCCCTGCTGGCGGCGCTGGAAGAGATCAGCCGCCAGCGTCCCGACCGGGTGCTGCGCCTGGTGGGCACCCTGCCGGCGTCGGGGGAAGACGAACCCTTCGAGCTGCTGATCTTCCGCGGCTTCTCCAGCAGCGTCACCCACCCCACCGCCTTCGACCCTGACCAGCCGGCCCTGCCGGCCTCGGCCCGTATCACCGCCGCCGAACTGCTGGCCGGCCCCCTCAATCCCAGCGAAGAGAGGCCCTTGGCGGCATCGCTGCCGGCGGCGACCTATCTGGATCCGGGGGCCTGGGAAGGAACGGCAGGGGGCTGATCGGAGTGGTCAGGAGATTCGGCCGGGAACCAAAGGATCTTGTCCCTTTCCGTAGAGTCCGCGGCGGTCAGTTCTCGCGTCCGTTGCGCCTGTCTCCCCTGAAGCTCGTTGTTCCCCTGGTGGGTGTGGCCGTGGCGCTCGCCCTGCCTTCGGCGGCCCGGGCCGGCAGCTGTGAAGACAGCTTCGCCCAGAAGGGGAACCCCCTCTCCGGGACGCGGTTCAGCGCCGAAGTCACGGTCGATGCGTTGAGCGTGCCGGTGGCGATTCGCCAGCTGCGCGGCATCGCCGCCACCCGGGGCTACGACATCCTCAGCGAAGAAGCGGACGATGGCAGCATGCTGCTGGAGCAGCCGCGATCGGGTTCCGCCCGGCCGTTCCCGATCATCGCCACCGCCCAGGCCGAGCAGGCGGCCGCCCGGGTGAAGCTGGAGGCGAAGCTGCCGGCGGGGATGCTGGCGGGGGCCGGCGGGGCGCGCACCGAACTCTGCGCCATGCTCAACGCCATCAAGGGCGGCCCCGACGGCATCGCGGCGGCGGAGCGCAGCGCGGGGGCGGTGTCTGCGGCCGGCCCGGTGGTCATCGATGCCCTGGTGCTCTCCCAGCAGATCTCCCAGGAAGCCGACACCAACGCCGCCTCGATTCCCTCCCGCTACCAGGGCAAGACCTACACAATCAAGGGTCGTGTGGCCCATGTCGCCAAGGATGGCGGTGCTTATCGCATCGCCTACGAGATTCCCAATTCCACCAACGATCTGGCCATCCGGTTCGGCAAGTTCCGCTTCCTCACCCAGATCAGCTGCCTGGCCGCCAAGGGCCAGGGTGCCTATGCCCTCTCGCTGCGTACGGGCCAGGGCATCCGGCTGACGGGGCAGTACAAGGACTACGACCCGGCCCGGCACGTCATGTGGTTCGAGGGCTGCCGGCCGGTCGATTGAGGGGCGGCTGACAGACAAACCCAGGCGGGCCGGCCATCATGACGGGGCCGTCAGGAGGGCCATGGCCGCCAGGGACCCGATCCGGGACTTCTTCTCCTTCCTCCTGGGGGGCGTGCTCTTCACCATGGGCGCGTTCCTGTTCTTCAACCAGGTGATGGTGAGTTCGGTGCCCATGGGCCTGGGCCTGCGCTTCGGCCGGCGTGCTGCCGGTGCCTGGGGCGGTGGCTATGGCTCGGCCTGGGGTGGCGGCTGGGGCGGTGGCTTCGGGCTCTCCCAGGGCCTGGGCGGCGGCTTCGGCCTGCTGCTGATCCCGCTCACGATTGGGGTGTGCCTGCTGTTCGCCCTGCGCAACCAGCGCTGGGGCTGGTTCCTGGTGCTGGCCTCGGTGGCGGCCCTGGCGGTGGGCGTGCTCCAGACCCTGATCATGAGCTTCCAGCCCACCTCGCTCTGGAACCTGCTGACGATGTTCGCCCTGATCGGCAGCGGCGGCGGGCTGATGTTCCGTTCACTGATGGCCTACGACGATGGCAAGGACCGGCAAGAGCGAGCCGAAGGCGACGAGCGGCAAGACCGTTGAGGACCTGATCGTCGAGATGGAGCCGGTGCCGCCCGGGGGACGGCCGCCGTCGCCGCCGGCCCTTCCCCCGGCCTCCGGACCCTCCCGGTTCCCGATCCTCCAGCGGCTGCTGGTGGTGGTGCTCGTGCTGCTGGGCTTCGGCGCCGGCTGGATGGCGGCCGGCCTGCGGGCGTCCCTGGCGGAGAAACCGAGAGCCGGTGGCCGGGGCGAGACCCGCCAGGACCTGCTCGCCGATGGCTGGGTGGAAGCGGACCAGGGGGTGTTCACCCGCCGTTGCCAGGGGATCTGCCGGCGGCCCCGGCTCTATGGCGGCGGCCTCATCGACGTGATGGAAGTGGCCTGCCTGGAGCGCCCCTGCGGGGACATCCAGGCGACGTTCGCCGTGCTCGACGGCCAGGGCCAGGAGGTCTACAAGGTGGTCGAGACCAAAAACGGACGCCAGGGGGAACGGCTGCAGCTCCTGATCGAATCGCAGAAGCCGGAGGCCCGGCGCTTCGCGTTGGTTGACTTCCGTGCCAAGGCCAGGGTGGAGTGAGGACCCTCTGGGGTTCCAGGCCTTGAAGACACTCCCCTTCGACGACGGCGCTGCCATGCCGATGCTCGGCCTGGGCACCTGGAACGCCCCTCCCGGGGAGGTGGGTGCGGCGGTGACGGCGGCGCTGCAGCTGGGCTACCGCCACATCGACTGCGCCGCCATCTACGGCAACGAGGCGGAGATCGGCGAGGCCCTGGCGGCGGCGATCCGCTCCGGCCTGGTGAGCCGCGACGAGCTCTGGATCACCTCCAAGCTCTGGAACAACGCCCATGCCCCCGAGGACGTGGCCCCGGCCCTGGAGCGCACCCTGGCCGATCTGCAGCTCGACTTCCTCGATCTGTATCTGATCCACTGGCCCGTGGCCTTCCGGCCGGGCGTGGTGATGCCCGAGGGTGGCGAGGATCTGGTGTCCCTCGAGACCCTGCCGATCGCGGCCACCTGGGCGGCGATGGAAGCGGCCGTCGACGCGGGCCTGTGCCGCCACATCGGCGTCAGCAACTTCGGCATGGCCACCCTCTACGGCCTGCTGGGGCAGGCGCGCATCCGGCCGGCCATGAACCAGGTGGAGCTCCACCCCTACCTGCAGCAGAAGGGGCTGTTCGCCTTCTGCGAGGCCCACGGCGTGCACATGACGGGCTACTCGCCCCTGGGCACCCCGGGCCTGCCCCCCCAGATGCGGCCCCCCGGCCAGCCGGTGCTGCTGGAGGACCCCACGATCACGGCGATCGCCAGCCGGCGGGACCTCACGCCGGCCCAGGTGGTGCTGGGCTGGGCCCTGCAGCGCGGCACGGCGGTGATCCCCAAGTCGGTGTCGCCGGCGCGCCTGGCCGAGAACCTCGCCGCCGCCGAGGTCGAGCTGGCTCCCGAAGACATGGAGGCGATCGACGGGCTCGACCGGAGCCATCGCTTCATCGACGGCACCTTCTGGGTGAAGGAGGGCGGCCCCTACACCCTGGAGTCGCTCTGGGCCTGATCAGTCAGGCGTAGGCGCAGATAGGCGATGGCCAGGTCGCCGCATTCGGCCACCAGCCGGTCGCGGCGCCCCTGCTCCTGGGTCGCCGCCAGCCACAGCAGGTGGCCGACGGTCTTGACCAGCACGTAGGCGATCAGGTGGCCCTCCTCCGCGCTGAGGGGGCTGCCCTCGGCGGCGGCCTTCTCGACGATCAGGCCGCTCCAGTCGTTGATCAGCCGGACGTCGGCCTCCTCCTCGATGGCCAGCAGCTCGGGGGTGGCGCTCTGCACATCCAGGAAGATGGCCGGGTAGCCGGGGTGGTCGCGGAAGAAGCGATCGGTGAGGGCCACGGCGGCGGTGATCGAGTCCTCCAGGGAGAGGCAGCGGCCGTCCCCCTGCTCGAAGAAGGCCGTGAGCAGTTCGTGCAGCTGCTCGGCGTAGAGCTGGGCGAGGCTCCGCAGGATCGCCCCCTTGTCGGGGAAGAACTGGTAGAGGGAGCCGATCGGCACCCCGGCTTTGGCGGCGATGGCGTTGGTGGTGGTGCTGCCGACGCCGCCGGCCACGAACAGCTCCTCGGCCGCCGCCAGGATCCGCCGCACCCGCTCCTGGCTGCGGGCCTGGCGGGGCTGGCGGCGCAGGGGCGAGGGCTCGCCGGGGGCGGCTGTGGCGTCGGCCATGGCGGGAAGCGGCACCCCTTGAAAACCCGAGTGATCCTCGCATCCCATTGACAAAGGCGAGGGATGCTCATAATTTCTTGAACGTGAGGACTGCTCACGTTCCTTCGCGTTCACCCCGATGACCACCACCGTTTTCCGCCCCATCCCCGCGCCCGCCGCGGCGTCGTTCGAGGCCCAGGAGCTGCCGCCCCAGCTGTTCCGCGTCCTCGGCACCTTCGTGGCCATGAGCGGCGGCGACACCGACCTCGAGCTGGTGGGGGCCCTGGCCGACGCCCTGCTGGAGACGCCCTCCTATGCCCTTATGGCCGAGCAGCTGCGCCGCGATCCGGCCTGCGCCGAGCTGATCGAGGCGCGCTGGATCCCCCCGGCCCACGACCTGGAGCAGCTGGCCGCCCTGCCCGAGGGCAGCCTCGGCCAGGCCTACGTGGCGTCGCTGGCCCGGCTGGGCTACGACCCCAACCTGCACGCCGGCATGGCGCCCGATAGCGATGCGGCCTATGTGGAGCTGCGGCTCAGCCAGACCCACGACCTCTGGCACGTGATCACCGGCTTCGACACCACGGTGACGGGCGAGATCGGCCTGCAGGCCTTCCATCTCACCCAGTTCCCCTACCCCCTGGGGGCCGTGCTCACGGCCCAGGCCCTGGTGTCGGCCACCCTCGGGGCCCCCGAGCTGCTGCCGGAGCTGGTGGAGACGATCCGCACCGGGCTGCAGATGGGCCTGGAGGCCAGGCCCCTGTTCGCCCAGCGCTGGGAGGAGGGCTGGGAGCGGCCGCTGCACGAGTGGCGCGAGGCGCTGCAGCTGCGTCCCTTCGCTGAGCGGGTGGGGCGGCTGTGAGCGGGGCGGCCATGAGCGGATCCCTGCTGCGGCGGCCAGGCTTCCGCTGGCTCTGGCTGGGCCAGACCCTGCTGTTCGCCGGCGTCCAGTTCTGGTTCGTCGCCGTCACCTGGCTGATGCTGCAGCGCACGGGCTCGGGCACCTCCCTGGCCCTGGTGCTGATGGCGGCGGCCCTGCCCCGGGGGCTGCTGCTGTTGCTGGGCGGTGTGCTCAGTGATCGTCATCCACCCCGGACGATGGCGGTGCGGGCCGGCTGGATCCTGGCGATCGCCACCGGGGTGCTCACCCTGCTGGCCAGCCGCGACGCCCTCGACCTGGGCCCGGTGCTGGTGCTGGCGGCGGTGTTCGGGGCGGCGGAGGCCTGCCTCTACCCCGCCGCCCTGGCCCTGCTGCCCCGCCTGCTGGAGGACCGCCATCTCGGCCGGGCCCACGCCTGGCTCCAGGGCAGCGAACAGATCAGCAACGTGGCCGGCCCCGCCCTGGCGGGGTTGTCCCTGGCCGTGGCCGGTGCCACGGCGGCCCTGGCCTTCGACACCGCTCTGCTGCTGCTCGCCGTGGGCTGCTTCGTGCAGGTGCGGCCTTGCTTGGCCGCGGCGGACACGGCCCCGAACGGGGGCCTGGAGCAGGGCCTGCGGGAGGGGATCGCCTTCGCCTGGGGCCACGGGGCGATCCGCACGGGCCTGACGCTGATCGCCATGATCAACCTGGCCGTGTTGGGCCCGGTGGTGATCGGCGTGGTGGAGCTGGTGACGCTGCGCTTCGGCGGTGGCGCCGCCAGCTACGGCTGGCTCCAGGCCGCCTACGGCGTGGGCGCTCTTGTGGGGGTGTGGTGGGCCGGCCGGTTCGGCGCCATCGCCCATCCGGGGGGCGCGCTGGGCTCGCTGTCGGCCGGGCTGGGGGCGGGCCTGCTGGGACTGGCGGTGGCTGGCCAGTGGTGGACGGCGGCCGCCCTGCTGGCGGCGATGCGGATCGGCGGCGGCCTGGTGGGGGTGCTGGCCACCGCCTGGTTGCAGCGGGAGACCCCGGCCCCCCTGCAGGGCCGGGTGATGGCCCTGGCCATGCTGGCCGGCGTCGCCATCGATCCCCTGTCCCAGGCCCTCTCGAGGGTGCTGATCGACATCTCCCTGCCGGGACTGTTCGTAGTCGCCGGGGGGAGCCTGCTGCTCACCGTGCCGTTTGCCCTGCGGAGTGCGTGTGGACCTTGGGAGCCACCCGTCGCTGGATCTGTTGGCTGAACCTGAATGGCTCGAGGTGGGCAGGTCGGCAAGACTTTCGTATCGGTGCTTACAGGTGGTTACCGCACCCGTGAACCACTGCTAGAAAACGGAAGTTGCTCTCGAAAGGCTATGCAGAATCAGGATTTCAAGCAACCTCACCTGCCACACTCCTCGTGGTTCACGGAAAGGGAGGATATAGGTGGAGTGGTTCACGGAACCTCCAAAGAAAGAGTTCGGAAGTGGCTCGGTACTGATCCTTACCGGCGCTTGGCTGGCTTCCTCCACAACAGGCCGGCGATTCCGGTCCCAATACCGGCTCCGCCCAGGAGATAGCCGATTGGAATCAGGGCGAAAGCCTCCCTGAGCGTGCCATCGGCCTCTACCCGCACCCCGATCAGTCGGTAGGCCACGGCGCAGACCACCGCGCCGGTGAGCAGCAGCAGCGCGACGCGGATGAGCGGGCGTTTCATGGCCGCAGCTGCTCCAGCAGGGTCTGGGTGAGCGCCAGCTCACAGCGCGTCGTGACGATTCCGTAGCCCGTCCCCTGGAAGCTCACCGACTTGGCGTAGGCGCACACCTTGCGGCGTTCGGCTCGGAAAGCACGCGCCTGCTCGTTTGGGTCGGCACTCGTCTTGTAGAAGCCGGTGAGGTTGTCGCGCCAGAGCGTCTGGAAGGTTTCGCTCGGCACTTGCCTGGCCTCGCTGGCCACCCGCACCAAGGCCTTCTCCAGCTCCCGATCCTTGGCTTGGAGGGCTTCCATCACGCAGCGGGTTTCGGCCACGGTGCTTTCTGATGGGGTGCAGACCTCCGCTGCTGGTGCCGGCAGCGGCAGCAGCAGCGGCACCAGGGAGGCAGCCAGCAGCAGGTGGAGACAGGTGCGCATCGTGGGCCTTTTCTCCAGACGGATTTGCCACCAGACAGATTGTCATGCTGGGAGCTGGTTTTCAGAGTCGCCGCGCCTCTTCCCCATGACCAGCCTGTTCTCCCGGCTCCCACTGGTGCTCACGGCCATCGCCGGCTGCCGCATTGGCAGCCCCGGCAGGCAGCAACCTGGCGGTGCTGCTTCAGGCAGCGGGCGGCCAGCCCCTGGGCCTCTACGACGGTGTGCGCTTCGTGCGGATCAACGCCACCGACGGCACCCGCATCACCGTCACGATCAACTGCGAGCAGGAGCTCTGGCGGGTGGCCCGCATTGAGCCCAGAACCGGCCGAGCGGACTTCCGCGACGATCGCTTCCAGAGTGCTGCCGGCATCGGCCGCAGCCGCTGGTGCACCAGCCCTGTGCGCACGATGGAGTGAGTCTGGGCTCACTCCTCCAGCAGCTGCACCTGATACACGGCCACATTGCTGCGGGCCAGCGAGCGCACGATGTCGGGCACCATCTGCATCGGGGTGCAGAGCGTCAGCGAGCGGCGCCTGCCGGCGGCCATCTCCGCCAGGTGCTGGGGATCGATGCTGGTGGAGCGCTGCTGCGCTGCAGCCTCAAACACCTCCACCGCTGGGCTCTTCCCGGAGCCCAGCACAAACAGCACCCGCCGGGGCGTCTCGCTGTAGTCGCGGCTGAGGGCCTCCAGGGCAGGGATGTCCGGGTGTGTCATGGCCTGCTGGTGGCGGGGGATTGCTACACCCACCTGGATAATCGATTGGCTTTCCTTTGCTCACGCATGCTCCACCGCCGCTTCCTCGCCATCGCTGCTGTCAGCGCGAGTGTCATCGCCGGGGCCTCCCTGGTGCGTCCTGCCACGGCCGCCCAGACGCTGGACTGCTGGATGAACGACAGCAAGCAGACCTGTCAGGTGAAGCCCTGGGGTAACGGGGGATTTGAGATCAGCTTCAGCGGCAGTGCCATCTATCGCTTCGTGCCGGCCGGTCCACCCACCACCGACAACCGCCGCATGCGTGATGAGCAGGGCCGCATCTGGCTGATGAGCGGCCACCACAGCTTCACGCTCAGCGAGCAGAACGGCGATGGCAACCGAATCGCCGTCTCCAACGTCAAGAGTCGGCCCGCAGCGGCCGTGGATCACCAGGCCCACAGCAAGGTGAAACTCAGCGGCCATGGTCAGCCCACGGTGACCCTGTACGCCAAGCCCAACTACGGCGCCGCGATCGCGGGGATGGGGGTGTCGGGGGAAACGCTCGACAAGCTGGCGTGCACCTCAAACAGCCAGGGCACCTGGTGCCGGGTGGGCTACCCAGGCCAGAGCGGCCGGGTGCTGTGGGTGAACCGGGACTCGCTGATCTTCCTGGGGGACGGGGAGTAAGTCATCGCCCCTGCATTTGCTTGCCCTGGCCGGGTTCTCTGCCCTGGCCTTTGCAGCTGCCCATGCGATCGGGATGGAGAAGCGCATCACCCAGCACTACGGCCGCTCCCGCCGCCCCGTCCAAAAGCCCCGTTTCGTGCCTGCTGAGCGGGCCCATGCGCTGCCGGGCCTTTCTGGGCTGCTGAACGCTGCTGCTCAGCGGTGGGAGCTGCGGCCGCTGGTCACGAAGCCGGCCCGGTTGAGCTCACTGGTGCCGCCGCCAGGGCATAGGCGCCCCCCATTGCCCCGCGCATCCACCGTGGCTCTGCATCACGCTGCGAGGCTGCTGTCTTCATCGATCTGGGAGAGCCGATCCCTGGTCAGTCAGCTCTTCTAAAGCCGCGAGTGGGGCTTCCCCGTAAGCAGGCGATCGAGCAGTGGCAGAAGCTCCTCGATGCGGGCTGGTTCAGCATTGGGTTCCAGTTCACAGGGCTCATGGATTGGGGCTGAGCGGCCAGAATCGTGCCGATCGGCCGCAGCAGCGCCTACAAATAGGTTTCGAATGATGCAGTGAACCTGATTCAGCCGACGCTGGAGGTCTGGGACGACTGCCTGAACTGCTCAAACAACAAGCACGGCAACCAATGATCCGCACCACAATCACCGCTCTGGCCATCGCCACCAGCACTATCGCCACCCCTGCCCTGGCCGACTCCGCCAAGGCGTATTGCGAGATGGTTCGCACCAACGGCGAAATACTCAAAGGAAGCTGTACCTGGTCCCAGATGCAGGGAAACGTTTACATCGATAATTTCAACCATTACGCGTTTGCCTTCCCTGCCGCCGAGGAGGGCAAGACCTACGAACGCACCAACCGTGAAGGTGCTGGCCCCTCCTTCAAGCGCCCCGGCTACGTGATCAACGTGTACTGGGAGAAGCCGGTCCGCGAGCCTGGGGGAATCTGATGCCGGCTCACTCCACAGGGAACCTGAACAGCGGCTGCGGGCCTGGCCGTTCACGGGTCGCCAGGATTGAATTCCCTAAGCGGTCCGGGGGGGGATGGTCGTCAATAACACGTCGGTCACAACGGGTGCTCGGCGACATCCTCGACAACCCCCTCCCTGGTTCTTGCAGTGGATGAAGGCAGTTTCGTTCGTAGCCACCTCTGTGCTGGGTGCTCTCCCGGCAGGAGCGATCCCGCCACCACCCAACTCATTCGATGGAGAAACGATCCACTGCCACCCCGCAGGCAGCGCCGCCACCGTGCTGATCTGCAGGGACGCCGAACTCACCGCCCTCGACGGCGAGCTGCGCGCCGCCTTCCGCCGCCTGCAGAACGATGCCTCCTTCACGGAAGCCCAGCGCGAGGCTCTGGTGGAGGACCAGCGGCGCTGGGTGGAGAGCATGGATCAGTGCTGGAGAGCCCAGGAGAGGATGCGGGACTGCGTCAAGCGCAGCCAGAGGCGGCGGCTACAGCACCTGCAGACCTGGGAAGCAGTATCCCCAGTGAAGCCCTAAAGCCACAGCGCGTGACCACATGGACCTGCCTTTGTCCCCATGTCTGTCGGGGAATCTGGCCCATGCTGTTGATCCTCTCGACTTGGGCGTTCCTGGGGGCATTTCGATCGTGACCATGGCCGATCACCCCACGAGGAGCGTGTGCACGCTTGCCGCACTCACGAGCCTGATCCTTGTGATCACGGGTGTCCCCGGCGTCCGGATGGGCGATCTGCCGTTCCTGGTCTTCCTGCTTGCCCCCTACCTTCTGCTGGGACTACTGGCCTGGCGGGACCGTGAGCGCCCGCGCCTCTCAGCAGTGCTGTTTGTTGCCGTGCTGGTGCTTTCCCTGGTAGGCACAATCCTGCTTGGACTGGACAGCTACCGCTTTCACACGGTGCCCGAGCACCGACTGGTGCAGCGGATGACCGTGATCGTCGTGCCCATGCTGCAATCGGCCGCCGCGATCGTGATCGGCCTGATGCTCCAGGCGAACCGGTCACGGCGGGGCTGAGGTGACTGGGGGCCTTCTGCTCAGAACTGGGCGGAATACACCGGCTTGAGTTGCCACATCGCCTCGCCGGGCACCAGTTTGTAGGTCACTTGGCGGGTGCCACCGGTGGGCTTGGCGTTGCTGTCGCCGCTCCTAGGGAGAACTCCGGTGCGTCGCTCACCAGGCCAGCACCCACTGTGAGCCGCCCGGCCTGGCGCAGTGCCATGACCAGCCGGGCCTCCAAGGCACCGTTCATCAGCTCGTTCCTGGTCAAGGATGGGCAGCTGCAGCAGTGCCTTCTCGCTTATGGCGGCATTCTGGTCTGGGAAAGGAAACTCTCACGCTCCTGTGGGAGCCCTCGGTCGTGAACGGTGGCCCTCCTCGCTGAATTCCTGGTCGGACAACCCGGACACAGTCTGATCGTGGCTCTGGTCCTGCTGGCTGGCTGGTCCCTGCTGCGCTTCTCCGGGGCCATCAGCAGGCGATCGGCCCAGCCTCTGCTGTGGTCCTCCGCGGGCTGGGGGTTGTATGCCGCCTGGGAGGCTCTGGTGCAGCTACGCACGCCGGAGGCCAACATCCGGGTGGATCTGCTGCTGATCTGGCCGCTGCTGGGCGCGCTCACGCTGTACGGGTTGATCAGGTGCGCGATCGCTGTCAGACGGTGAGCGGGGGGGGCATGGGAATGGCCGAGCCCGGAATGGTGTGTTAAGACACGTTTCTGGGTCGCCCAGCGAGGCGATCCGATCCGAGTTCCGATTCCCTACTTCCCTGATGATCTGCAGCCTTCGTCAAACCTCCGCAGCCCTCGGCGCGGGCCTTCTTCTGGCGGGGCTTTCCGCCCCCTTCGCCCCAGCGGCCATGGCCGAAGTGCTGGTCAGGGCCCAGGGCCGTTGCAAGCTGATGAGCGGTGGCTACGAAGCCTTCAATGGGCACTGCACCTTCAAGCACAAAAAGGCAGGCAACACCGATGCCTACGTCGTCAAGCTCGATGACGGAACGGATTTCAACTTCTCGGGCCCAGGCGTGCAGGCCCTGAGCGTGCAGACCTACGACGGTGTCCGCAACGTGAAGCACAAGGCTCAGGCGGATCATGAGGTCTTCAGCTGGAACGATGGCGAAGCCCGCAGGCTCTCGGTGCGTCTCGACCAGGTCCAGAATCCTGATGCCCGCTTCGAGTCCCCCCCCCAGAAGGCTGACGCCGGTTCCCTGCTGGGTGCGGCGGTGGGTGCCCTGATCGGCGGCCTGATCACAGGCAAGCCGGTCACCACCACGCAGCCTGCCCGTGAAGGTGCTCCGGTGTCCGATCTGCAATCGCTGGTGGGCGCCAGGGGGGGGCAGGCCGAAGGAACCCTGACATCGAAGGGCTACACCTACCGCGGTGGCACCAAGCTGGCCGACAGTTCCTTCACCTACTGGGAGCAGCCCTCCACGAACAACTGCGTGACGATTCGCACCACCGACGGCCGTTATCAGTCGATCACCTACACCAAGCCCAGCAACTGCAACTGAGCCATCAGCATGCTCAACCAACCCCTGGGAGCCATTCAGCTCCCAGGGGTTTTCTTTTGGATTTGGAGGTTCGCCCTTCAGGCGCGCCTGATCACCCGCAGCACCACCAGAAGGATCACGGCGCCGAGCGTGGCCACCACGATGCTCCCCAGCACACCCCCTCCGACGGCACCACCCAGACCGCTGAAGAGCAGGCCACCGATCAGGGCCCCGATGATGCCGACAACCAGATCACCGATCAGGCCGAAGCCACCGCCTTTGACCAGGACACCAGCGAGCCAACCGGCAATGACCCCCACCAACAGAAACCAGAGAACGTTCATGAGCTCTCTTCCTTATTCTTAAAGATCAACCAAAACGTAGACGCGAGAGCAAGCCAAGAGCCATGAAGGCTTAAGTTCCTTACAGACTTGTTGCAAGTCCTGGGCATTCGCCAGATCAGAGAGAATGGGGGCACTCCGAACAAGCCCCTGGAGTGGTCAGGCCGCCGCATCTCTCTGCTGCTCCAGTCACTCCTTGCCTGCCACTCAGGGGCAGCGTTGGGCTCACCACCCATGCCCCGCACTCAGAGGGCGGCTCGGATCAATGACAAGACTGGCTGCTTCCGAGTAAACTTCCGAGCTGAATGGACCTGCTCAACCTTCTCAAGCGCCCTGAGGGCAAGACGCTGGAGTTCCAGCGTGACCTTTCCTCGCCGGATGGGGCGTTGAAAACGATCGTGGCCTTCGCCAATACTGCCGGCGGCTCCCTCTTGATCGGGGTGGAGGATCGCAGCCGCAACGTGCGCGGCGTGGCTGACCCGTTGGATGAGGAGGAGCGCTCGCCAACCTGATCACCGACCGGATCATCCCTCGGCTGGTGCCGGAGATCGAGATCCTGCCTTAGCGGCAGACGCAGGTGCTGGCCCTGCAGGTGTACCCCAGCCCGAGCCGCCCCCATCACCTG
>NZ_JAYGHZ010000015.1:0-17030 GCF_034931285.1 Synechococcus sp. BA-120 BA3 | reverse complement strand
CGACCACAGCGAGAGCTTCGCCCCCGCCCTGCGCCAGGCCAGCGGCGGCTGGCTGGCTCCGGCGGCGGTCTTCCCCACGCCCCAGGAGGCCAGCGCCGGCCGGCTCAGCGGCGCGGGATCTCTGGCGCTCATGCCCTACTGGCGCGAGGGCCGCCGGTTGGTGGCCCGGGAGCAGGTGCTGGAGCAGCACCTGCTGCCCCAGGGGGAGGGCGCCTGCATCGCCCCCCTCCGCTGCGATACCCAAGGGGCGTTCAGCAGCATCGCCGTGGGCAACTACGCCAACGACCACCACTACCCCGGCGGCGACTGGTCCCTGGCCCCGAAGAGCTGCCGCTGGGGCGGCCGCTGGAGCGGCACCCCGTTCACCATCCCCTACGGCGCGCTGGTGAGTGAGGGTGTCACCAATCTGCTGGCGGCCGACAAGGGCTTCGGTGTCAGCCACATGGCCAATGGGGCCACGCGGCTGCAGCCCCTGGTGCTCAACATCGGCCAGGCCGCCGGGCTGGCGGCGGCCCTTTGTGTGCGCCATGGATTGGAGCCGGCCGCCCTGCCGGTGCGCCGGCTGCAGGAAGCCCTGATCAGCGATCCGGTGGCCCCGGCCGGCGTGGTGCCGCTCTGGGACACCCCCTGGCACCACCCCCGCTGGCGTGAGCGGCAGCTTCAAGCGCTGGAGGCGCCGGAGCGGGTCGATCGCCATGGCCGTCTGGATACGGCGGAGCTGGCGGCACCGGCGGGCTGGGCGCCGCCGCCGGAGCCCGGTGAGCGCCTGTGGCGCGGCGAGCTGGTGCCCGATGGCCAGGGCGGCTACGTGCTCCACGGTGAGGCGGGGGCCTGGCCACTGATCACCCTGGAGCCGGCCCTGCACCACTGGCTGCTGGGCCTGGATCGCCCCACCCCGGCCGCCCTGATCGGTTGCGCCAACCCCTGGGGTCCCTGGCTGCGGGTGTCGCGGCTCGTGCCGTGAAGCTGCTGCTCAGCGGCGCCGCCATCGCCCTCACCTTCGCGGCCTTTCTCCCCTACATCGTCTCGATCCGGGCGGGCCGCACCCGCCCCCACGTCTTCTCCTGGCTGATCTGGGGGGTCACCACGCTCCTGGTCTTTCTGGCCACGTGGGCCGGTGGCGGCGGGGTCGGGGCCTGGCCCACCGGCGTGTCGGCCCTGATCACCTTCCACATCGCCTGGCTGTCCCAGGCCCACGGCGCCGACCGGGCGATCACGAAGGCCGACTGGCTGTTTCTGGCCGGTGCCGCCTCGGCCCTGCCCTTCTGGTTCCTCACCGCCGATCCGCTCGCAGCGGTGCTGGTGCTCACCCTGGTGGATCTGCTGGGATTCGGCCCCACCCTGCGGCGGGCCTGGAGCCACCCCGAACAGGAACGGATCGGCTTCTTCGGCCTGTTCGTGCTGCGCAACCTGCTGGTGCTGCTGTCCCTGGAGCGGCTGACGCTCACCACGGCGTTGTTCCCGGCGTCGGTGGGCCTGGCTTGCGTCGCGGTGGTGGTGCTGCTGCTGTGGCGGCGGCGGCGCCTGCAGCGGTCGGGCCAACCGGCCTGAGGTCGGCCAGGATGGACTGATCAGCGCCCTTGTCCCATGGTGTCCGCCCACCCCGGATCCGCCCTTCGGCCCCTGCCCATGCTGCTCTCGGTGGCGGGTTCGGCGCTGCTGCTGGCGGGCCTGCCGGCCCGGGCGCAGGGCCTCAACAACATGCGCGACCAGCTGATCATCCACTACTGCACCCTGGCGGTGAACGCCGATTTCACCAAGGCGGGCAAGCCGGTGCCGGCGGGCCTGGCCAAGGACACCTGCACCTGCGTGGCCCAGCAGGTGAATGCCCGGGCCTCGATTGCCCAGGCCGAAACCATCTGCAAGCAGCAGGCGATGGACAGGTTCAACCTCAGTCCCTGAGCCCGCCGGGGTCAGCCCGCCGCCGTGAAGCGCAGCAGGTCCCGCAGGGAATCCACCTGCTGCAGCCGCACCAGCAGGGCGTCGCCGGGGCCGGGGTCGCCATGGCACTCGGCGGCCAGGTCCATGGCCAGATCCGGCAGGTGCACCAGGCCGAGGCGGTCCTGGGGCCGCAGCCAGCGCAGGAACAGCCCCGGCCATTGGTGCTGCTCCTGGGCCTCGAACCACACCTGCTGCCAATGGCGCTGGTCCTCCCGGGCGATCTGCAGGCCCTGGCGGAACGCCCCCTCCAGCTCGCCCAGCAGGGCCGCCAGTTCCGCCTCCTCCAGCACCGGCTGCCCCAGCTGGTGGGCCAGCAGCTGGCGCTGCACCAGCAAGTCGTTGTAGCGGCGGATCGGTGAAGTGGCCTGGACGTAGCAAGGCAGGCCCAGGGAGAAGTGGGGGGCGGGCGTGGTACCGAGATGGCCCCGGCTGAGGCAGCGCTTGATGGCGGCATGGCGCACCGGGCCGGCCGGCAGACCCGCCAGTTCCGCCTCAGGCGGCAACTCCGCCGCCAGCTGGCTGCGGTAGGGCAGGGCCAGAGCCTGCTCCTGGCCGCGGGAGGCGATCACCGCCCCGGCCAGGATCATGGCCTCGGCCACCAGGGTGCGCGACGGCGACGGTTCGGTGATCTCCAGCTGGGGCCCCTGGTCGTCACAGCGGATCCGGCCCTCGGGCTGGTCCAGATCGAGGGCCCCCCGGTCCAGCCGCCAGCGGCGACGCCGCTCCATCAGGGCATGGATCTCACTGAGATACCGCTCCTGGGGCGGGGCCAGCTCGATCAGCTCATCGGCATCGGCATAACTCAGGCGGTAGGCGGGCCGCACCCAGCTGGGCTCCAGCCCATGGGCGGCCACGGTGCCGTCTCCTGCCAGCTCCACCCACAGGCTCAGGGCCGCGCTGCGCTGGCCCATGCGCAGGCTCATGGGGCCGGTGCTGAGCACCTCGGGGAACATCGGCAGCGGGCCCCTGGCCAGGTAGAGGCTGCTGGCCCGGCGCCGGGCCTCGATGTCGAGCGGGCTGTCCGATGCCACCAGCCGGCCCGGATCGGCGATGTGGATCCACAACCGCGGCGCCCCGCCGGGCCCCTGCTCCAAGGAGAGGCCGTCGTCGATGTCGCGGGTGTCCGCATCGTCGATGGTGACGGTGTGCAGGCCGGTGAGGTCGCGGCGGCGCCCGTCACCGGGAAGTTCCGTGGCGGCCAGCTCCACCAGCCGCCGGGCCTCCGCCTCCAGCTCCGCGGAGAAGCCCGCCTGCCAGGTGGTGTTCTCCAGGGAGGGCAGATGGTGCCGCTCCCACTGGCCCAGGTCCACCAGCAGGTGCCGGATCGGCGCCGATTCCATCGCGCAGTGGGCCGCCTGCAGGGCCCGGTGCAGCTCGTCCGGCAGGGGACGGCTGGTCTCGCCACTGGCCCACTCGCGCAGCAGGGCCAGGTGCTGGCGCTGTTCGGGATCGAGCTGCCGGGGATCGATCGGGCGGCGCTGGCGCAGGGCGTCCTGCCACTGGCGCCGCCGCTGCTCGGCCAATTGCTGGCGGCGGGCGTCGCGCCGCAGCCGGCGGACATCGACCAGAGGCCGGGCCTCCACCTGCTGCTGGCGCCAGCGGAACAGCGTCTGGGGGCCCTGCAGCCAGAGCCAGCAGGCGGCCTTCTGGATCGGGTCGCTGCCGTCGCCGATCAGGTCGACGAAGTCGCCCAGCTCAAGGGGGGTCGGGTCGTCCAGCAGCAGCAGCCAGGCCGCCCCCAGCTCCCGAGGGCTGGGGGCGGCCTGCTGCAACGTCTCCGGACTCAGGCCCCAGGGGGGCTGGGACAGGCGGGAGGGTGGGGGTTGATCGCCCGGCAGAGCGGCCAGCAGATCGAGCTGCCGAACCCCCCGCTGGATGGCCTTGGCGTCGAAGCCCACCCTGAGATCGAGGCGCGTGCCCTTCTCGGCCACGACGACCGCCAGCAGGCTGCGGCTGTCGTCGTGGAGGCCGACCAGGTCACCCGCGGTGAACCGACGCGAGGCGGAGGGCAACTCAGCCTTCGGGATTCACGAAGGGCAGCAGGGCCACGATCCGGGCCCGCTTGACGGCATTGGTGAGATCGCGCTGCTGCTTGGCCGTCAGGCCGGTGAGGCGGCGGGGCAGGATCTTGCCGCGCTCGGTGATGAACTTCTTGAGCAGATCGACGTCCTTGTAGTCGATCGGATCACCGGGCTTGATCGGTGAAAGGCGCTTCTTGAAGAAGGAACTGGACATGGGAACGGAGTGGGGGAACGAAAGGAGAAAACTGCCGCTGCAGTGGCCGCGGGACGATCAGGCGATGGGATTCCGCAGGGAATCCAGCCTCACTTGATCTCCTTGTGGACGGTGGAGGCGTTGCAGTGGGGGCAGAACTTCTTGAGTTCGATCCGTTCGGTGGTGTTGCGGCGGTTCTTCTGGGTCGTGTAACGGGACACGCCAGGGGACCGCTTGGCGGGGTTGGACCGGCATTCGGTGCACTCGAGGGTGATCACCAGCCGGACGCCCTTGTTCTTGGCCATGGAAGGACGTTGCGCCGCGGATGCGTTGCAGAGAGACGATCCTGCACCTTACCTCCCGATGGGGAGGGCCCTGATCGCTTCCTAAGCTGCACGGCTGCTGTGCACCCCTCCGATGCTGGTTTCGCTCCAATGGCTCCGGGAGCTGGTCAGCGTGGAACCGGCCGCTCTCGAGCCGGAGCCCCTGGCGGAGCGTCTCTCGATCGCCGGTTTCGAGGTGGAGGCCATCGAGGATCTGGCGGCCCGGGCGGCCGGTGTGGTGGTGGGCCACGTGGTGCAGCGCGATCCCCATCCCAACGCCGACAAGCTCAGCGTCTGCCGCGTGGATGTGGGGGCCGGCGAGCCCCTGCAGATCGTCTGCGGCGCCCCGAATGTGCGCCAGGGCCTGCATGTGCCCGTGGCCCTGGTGGGCAGCACCCTGCCGGCGGTGGGGCTGACGATCAAACCGGCCGAACTGCGGGGGGTGGCCAGCAGCGGCATGATCTGCTCCCTGCGCGAGCTGGGCCTCGACGACGGCAGCGACGGCATTGCCGAACTCGACCGGCTGCTGGACACGCTGCCCCCCCTGGGAACCCCCGTGGGCCCGCTGCTGGGCCTGGACGACCAGGTGCTGGAGCTGGCGATCACCGCCAACCGCCCCGATGGCCTCTCGATGCGTGGCATCGCCCGCGAGGTGGCGGCCCTCAGCGGCGGCAGCACCACCTTCCCCGCGGCGGCCCCCGTTGTCGCGGCCCAGCCCCTGGCCGCCGCGGCGGCCGACCGTGACGCCATCGAGGCGGGGGGGCTGTTCAGCCTCACCGCCCTCAGCGGCCTGACGGTGGGCCCCTCCCCGGACTGGCTGCGCCAGCGGCTGGAGCGGGCCGGGGTGCGCCCCATCAACAACGTGGTGGACATCACCAACCTGGTGATGCTGGAAACGGGCCAGCCCCTGCACGCCTTCGACCGGGATTGCCTGGCGGGGCTCACGGGCGGCACGCCCGAGCCGGCCAGCATCGGCCTGCGCCAGGCCCGCCCTGGAGAGACCTTCGCGGCCCTCGACGGCCAGGAGCGCACCTTGAATGGGGAGGCCCTGGTGGTCACCTGCGCCGACCACCCCATCGCCCTCGCCGGGGTGATGGGGGGCCTGGCCGAGGCCGTCACCGAAGCCACCACCGCCATCTGGCTGGAGGCGGCGGTGTTCGCCCCCCAGGCGGTGCGGCGCTCCGCCCGCAGCGTCGGCCTGCGCACCGAGGCCAGCAGCCGCTTCGAGAAGGGGGTGCCGCGGGAGATCACCCTGCCCGCCGCCGACCGGGCCGTGGCCCTGCTGCAGGAGCTGGCCGGCGCCCGGCTGGATGGCCGCTGGCTGCACCAGCGCCCCCCCCCCCCCCACTCCTCCCTGCCCCTGCGCCGCGACGCCCTCCACAACCTGCTGGGTCCGGTGCTGGTGGAGGGCGAGGCCCTGGACCTGGACGACGGCCGCATCACAGCCACCCTCGAGGCCCTCGGCTGCGTCCTGGAGGAGGACGACGAAGGCTGGCAGGTGCAGGTGCCGCCCGAGCGGGCCATGGACCTCAGGCGTGAGGTGGACCTGATCGAGGAGGTGGCCCGGCTGGTGGGCTATGACCACTTCGCCGCCCACCTGCCCGATCCCCTCATCCCCGGGGGCCTCGAGCCGGCCCAGCAGCTGGAGCGACGCCTGCGCCGCAGCCTCTGCGCCGCCGGCCTGCAGGAGATCGTCTCCCTGTCGCTGGTGGCGGCGGCGCCGGGCCGGGTGCCCCTGGCCAACCCGCTCCTGGCCGATTACGGCCACCTGCGCGACAACCTGCACCAGGAGCTGCTCCAGGCCGCCCGCCGCAATCTGCAGGCGTCCCTGGACGGCTTCTGGGGCTTCGAGATCGGCCGGGTGTTCCCCGGTGGTGGGGCCAGCGGTGAGCAGCGCCACGCGGAACGCACCCTGCTGGTGGGGGTGATCGCCGGGGAGCGCCGCGCCGAACGCTGGCGCAGCTCCGGCAAACCCGCCCCCCCGGATTACTTCCAGGCCCGCGGCGTGCTCCAGGCCGGTCTGGAGCCCCTGCGCCTGCCCCTGGAGGATCGCCCCCTGACGGACGCCCCCCTGCTCCACCCCGGCCGGGCCGCCCAGCTGCTCGTGGAAGGCAAGCCCGCCGGCTGGTTCGGCCAGCTCCACCCGGCCGAGGCCGATGCCCTCGACCTGCCGGCCGCCACCTATGTGTTCCAGCTGGAGCTGGAGCCCCTGCTCAGCGCCGGCACCCGCCGCAACCGCTGGCAGCCCAGCTTCCGCCCCTACCCCACCGTGCCGGCTTCGGAACGCGATCTGGCCCTTGTCGTTCCCACCGACACCACGGCCACGGACCTGCTGGCGGCGATCCGCAAGGCGGGCAAGCCGCTGCTGGAGCAGGCCGAGCTGATCGATCGCTACGAGGGCGCCCAGGTGGAGGCCGGCCGCTGCAGCCAGGCCTTCCGCCTGCGCTACCGCGACAGCGCCCGCACCCTCACCGACGAGGAGGTGGAAGCGGCCCATGGGAAGGTGCGCGCAGCGCTCGAGCGCCAGTTCGGCGCCGAACAGCGCCGCTAGAGGCGCTCCAGGGCCGCCAGGGCCTCCACGTGGCTGGTGTTGGGGAAGAAGTCCACGGGCTGCACCCAGTTCAGCCGGTAGGCCCCTGAGCCGCACAGCTGGGCCAGGTCCCGGGCCAGGGCCGCCGGATCGCAGCTCACGTAGGCGATCCGCTCCGGTCGCGCCGCCAGGATCGCCGCAATGGCCACCGGATTCAGCCCCTTGCGGGGCGGATCCAGCACCAGGGCCGCCATCCCCTGGAGCCGCTCCTCCAGCACCTGGGGCACGTCGGCCTGCTCGAAGCTGGCCCGTCCCTCCAGTCCGTTGGCGGAAGCATTCAGCCGGGCCAGAGCCACGGAGCCGGGGTGCAGTTCCAGGCCGCTGACCTGCCAGCCGGCGGCGGCCAGGGGCAGGCTGTAGGTGCCGATGCCGCAGTAGGCATCGAGCAGGGTGCCGCCGGTGGGAGCGGGGCCGAGGGCTTCGACCAGGTGGGGCACCAGCCGTTCGGCCTGGCCCGTGTTCACCTGGAAGAAGGTGTCGGCGGCGATGCGGAAGTGCAGGCCGGCGAAGGTTTCGCTCAGCCACTCCCGGCCGCGGATCACCCGGGTCTCGTCGCCCATCAGACGATTGGTGGGCAGGGGCTGGAGGTTGAGGCAGACACCCACCAGCTCGGGCCAGCGTTCGCACCAGGCGTCGGCCAGGGCCTCCAGGCCGGGCAGGTCGTCATGGCTGCTGATCAGGGTGATGAGCAGTTCCCCGGTGGCCGCCCCCACCCGCAGGCCCAGGTGGCGCAGACCGGGACCTTCCACGGCCTCGGGATCGTTGCCGTGGCGATCGATCGGCCAGTCGCTGGCTTCGATGTCGGCCTTGAGGGGGGCGATCAGGGCATCGATGCGTGGGTCGAGCACCGGGCAGCGGGCCATGTTGACGATCTGATGCGAGCCCCGGCGGTAGTAGCCGGCCCGCAGGCGGCCATCGGCCCGGCGCTCCAGCGGAACCAGGGCGCGGTTGCGGTACCCCAGGGTCGGATCGGCCGCCAGCAGCGGCCGCACCGGGGCGCTCAGGCCGCCGATGCGCTGCAGGGTCTGCTCCAGGGTGCGCTGCTTCCAGGCCGCCTCGGCTGCGTCCGAAAGGGGCTGGAGGCTGCAGCCACCGCAGTTGTCGGCCAGGATGCAGGGGGCCCGGCGGCGGTCGGCCGAGGGCGTCAGCACCCGCTGCAGCTGACCCACCAGATGGCGCCGCGCCACGGCCTGCAGGCGCACCTGCACGGTGTCGCCGGGGAGGGCGCCGCTGACGAACACCACCTGCCCGTCGTGGCGCCCCACCCCCTGCCCGTCATGGCCCAGGTCGGTGATCTCCAGCTCGAGCCTGTCGCCCACCGAGGCCATCTGGATTCCGCAGCACTGCTGCGACCCTATCGGGGGTCGTGCAAAGGGGCGTTACACCTTGCGCCCGGAGGTCTGGCGGAGGCTTCGGGCTCGATAGGATTCGCCGGACTGTGGTCGCTGCTATGAGCGTCGTTCGCGATCTGATCCTCCAGGCCGATGATCAGCTCCGCTATCCCACGGGCGGCGAGCTGCGCACGATGGTGGAGTTCCTCAGCGGCGGGGCCCGCCGGCTGAGCGTTGTCAGGGTGCTGACCGACAACGAGAAAAAGATCATCGCCGAAGCGTCGAAACAGCTCTTCCTGCGCAAGCCGGACTACGTGGCCCCGGGCGGGAACGCCTTCGGCCAGAAGCAGCGGGCCCAGTGCCTGCGCGACTACAGCTGGTACCTGCGGCTGGTCACCTACGGCATCCTGGCCGGCAGCACCGAGCTGATCCAGCAGATCGGCGTGGTGGGCGCCCGCGAGATGTACAACAGTCTGGGCGTGCCCCTGCCCGGCATGGTGGAGGCGATGCGCACCCTCAAGGAGGCGGCCCTGGTGCTGCTGGGTGGTGAGGAAGCGACCCTGGCCGGCCCCTACTTCGACTACCTGATTCAGGGACTCCAGACCTCCACCTGATCTGTCCCTGAGTCTCACCCTGGACTCAGTTTAGGTCTTTCCGCGGGTCCGGCATGAGATGGCCGGTCACCATCGTTTCGCGAGCCTGCTGCCCCGTCACCAACGTGACGGGGATTTCTTTGCGGGCCTCGCGCGTTCGCGGCAGGACCACGACGAGCGTGTGAGGCCCAGCGTCGGAGGAGCGGTGCAGCTGCCCCATGCATCTCACCCTGGACTGGAAGCTGGTCCTGGAGTGAGATCTGGATCAGTCAAATGCGACGACTTGGCCGTGGTGGTTCCGGTTGCTTCGTGGCTGGACGGTTCGTGGTGTTGGTGCTGGGCAGCCCATCCCTCCGGCATGGTGATGGCCAGGTCAAAGAACCGCCGACCGCACCCCAGGCATCCCGGATGCGTCTCTTGACAAGACCAGGAATGGGTCGCAGCTGGGACTAGCGATGTACAGGCTGGAGGCCTGCCCGATCCGACGGACGGCCCATCCCGGAGCTGGTTCCTCCCCCTGGGCTCCGCCGGGAGACTTCTGAGACGATCGACCGTCTCGGGCCTTTGCTTAACTCTGCGTATCTGTGTCAAAGACAGTGACGCGGTCTTCGGGAACTCAGTCAGTCACTGGCGAGTGAGAGGCTGTCCAGAGCCTGGACAGCACACTTCGGCCGAGTCGGGCGCCCAGGACATCCCCTTTCATCAGAGTCCAGGATCTATTGACTGTCGTGTGTGGCACAGAGGTGCAGGTGCACGGTTGTGACACGTGAAATCAACGAAAAATCGAGGTATTGCGGTTACATTCCTGGTCCAGCTATGGGACACGCAGCTGGTCCCATAAGAGACACATGGGACCAGGCCAGTGGGACCATCCACCTGCCGATCCGATCCTCTGACCACTCGTCCGGTTCGGCCCGTCTGAGTCCCATAACCAGACTGGTATCTGGTCTCACCCGAGACGATCGATCAGCATGGTCCAGTCTGGCCGTCAGCTCACGGGGGGTCAGCGGTCGCTCGCGGCGCCCTGCCGATACAGCTCCTTGAGCAACTGATAGGCCTCATTGAGACGCCGCATCGCCTCCACCGATCCGCCGGCGTCAGGATGGTGGCTCTGGGCCATGTCCCGATAGGCCTCGCGGATCTGGGCGAGGGTGAGGCGCTGGCCGGGATCGGTGGGCAGCTGCAGCAGCCGCAGGGCCCCGTGCAGGGTCATGGTGTGCTCCAGCGTCTGGAAGGAGGTCCCGCGACGACGACGGCGGAAACGGTGCACGAAGCGCCGGATCAGGGTCGGGATCCGCAGGCTCAGGGTCGAACCACTGAAGGGGTCCTCGAGCACCCCGGCGGTCACCATCACCCGCTCGAACGTCGGTGGGCCATCGCTCCAGCCGGGAACGAACTGCTGCATCGCCTGGCAGGCTCCCGACCACGTGAACGTCCGGCCATCGCTCTGGTCCGACTGGGGCCAGATGTCCTGGGCCAGCCAGAGCATGGCTGCCTCCAGCACCGCCTCATTGGCTGGCGACCCGTAGAGCGTGTGCCAGTGGTTGCCGGCCTCCTCCATCGCCTGCTGCACCACCTCCCCGCTGAGCGGTGGCAGGGGGGTGAGGGGCAGGGGGCCGGCACTCTGCCGGGCCGTGGGCCGCAGGCTGCGCTTGAGGACATCGGAGCGGCGCCGCACGAATCCAGGCAGGTCGATCCCCCCACCAGCGGGCTGGGGAGGCGGGGCCTGCTCCTTCGGCGCCTCCCACTCGAATTCCGCCTGCAGGGTGTCCATCGCCCCCCGGCCCACCAGCACCAGGGCCCCCTGTTCCTCCAGGTCCCGCTCGTCCTCGCCGTGGCGCCGGGCTGATCGGCCCTCCGGCACCAGGCCATGGCCGCCACCGACATGGCCAGCAGCCGCACTCTCGCCATCGCCATCGCCGTCGTCGTCCTCGTCGCCGGAGCCGAACAGGTCGTCGAGCAGCCGCTCGAGCACATCGCCCCGACTGCGGATGCCCCACTCCCGCCGCAGATGGTCCAGATGGGCCACCAGCTCCCGGGTGAGGTCGAGGCTGATCCGCTGTCTGGTGTCGTTCGACTTCTCAGCCACGGCAGCCCTCCATCGGTGCTGGGTTCGCTGGCATCGGACGATGGATCAGGGTCCCCGCTGGTCCAGGAGGAACTGTTGCTGGGCCTCGACGGCCTCGCGGTAGCGATCCACCAGTGAGCCACCGCTGGCGGCGGTGCCGGAACGGGTGCGCATCGGCGTGGTCATGGGGGACGGGGCCAGGACGCCGCGGTTCGACCCGGGCGGCAGCGGCGGTGGCGGATTCAGCCAGCCGGGGGCCGGCGCCGGCCGGAGGATCTGGGGCGGCGGCACCAGGGGACCGGTACCGCCGATCGGTGTCGGGCTGAGGGTGGCGGCCGGCGGCAGGATGGTGAGTGCCGGAGGCGCGACGGGCGGTGCTGCCGGTCGGGCCGTGGCGCCGGCCCGCGCCAGCTCCAGCTGCCGCTCCCGCTCCTGGACCATGGCCAGTTGGCTGGCGCTCACCACACTCAGCAGGTGGCCAGGGGTGGCGTCGGCCGGGTAGACGAGGCTGACCCGCACGGGGTTCACAACCCCTGGCGTGAGATCGATCTGGCCCAGAGAAAGGCTCTGCCCGGAGCGCAGCCCCACATGCACCTCCCGCATCCCAGAGGGGGTCTGGATCTGGATCGAGCCCCGGAAGGCCGTGAACGGCTGGCCGCCGATCAGCGTGGGGTGGCTCATGACCAGCTCGTAGGGACCGTTGCCCTTGAGGTTCAGGTCAATGTCGAAGCGCACCCCGTAGGTGCCGACGTTGTCGAGGGAGGAATCGACCATGCGGCTGGCCAAGGCGTTGACCTGCACGTCCCGGGTGCCGAAATGGTGCCGGTCGGTGCTGGTGAAGGGCACATGCAGAGGGCCTTTGAGATTGAGGTCGTGGGTGATGGCGGCCTGGTAGGCATCGCCAAGGGCCACGCCGCCCACCCGGGAGAAGATCCGCCGGTTGTGGATGTCATTGATCCGACTCAGGTAGACCCGGCCGGGGGCCAGTCGGCCCCCATCCAGCACCGCCAGGACTTCGCTGTCGGAGTCGCGCGCCTTGGCGGCCACCACCGCGATCTGGAAGGGGCCGTCGCTGCGGCCGCGCAGCAGGGCATTGGCGATGCCCAGCGCCGGCAGCTGGGTCTGGAAGAGAACGATGCGGCTGCGGGCCGGAATCGTGATCTCGTCGGTCAGGCGGCTGTCCAGTCGGCCTCGGAGCATCTGAACCGCGGTGGCATCACCGGGCCCGGTGTTCCAGGGACGGGGGCCCAGGGGCTTGACCCCCATCAGGTTGTTGGCGAGGTACGGGGCTTCAAAGCTGTTGCGCACCGCCCCCTTCGAAAAGCGGATCTGCACCGGCCGCACGCCCGGGTTGATCAGGATGGCCGCCAGCGTGAGCTCCGCCCGTCGATCACGCGGGGAAATGGAGCGGCGGTTGGGGGGAAAGTACTTGTGATGCAGGTGCATCCCGAATTCCCCGTTGAAGGTGAACTCGGCATTGCGCAGGGCCTGGCCCGTCTCCGCGGCGTAGGCGTAGCCGGGCGCCGTGTTGATCAGGATCCCCGGCCCCTCCACCTCCTCGGGCTGGTTGGAGTGCAGCACCGGCACGTTGTTGAAGGTGCCGTTCAGCGGCCGGGCCTTCTGGCCCGCCATCAGAGCGACGTAGGCGTGGGCGGGCTGTGCCAGCACGAGGCCCAGACCCAGCGTCAGCCAGACACCGATGGGACCAATGGGGGGGACTGATCTCAAATTGCGTCAGGCTGGTGGTGTGGGTGGCCAGAGGACGGTAAGGCGGGATGCGACCGTCCCAACCGTTGGGGGGTGCGTGACCTGGGCAGCCCCGGATGGAACGACAGGCTCGCTAGAACGGTCGCACTCTGCAGATTTTGTCATGATTCCTCCCTTCGGGTACTGCTCCGGGTCGGAGTCCGGAGCCAGCGCCCTGCGGCGGTATCAGGAGCGCAAGCTGCGCCTGCTCAGTTTCTGGCGCGATGGCATCGAACGGCAGCTGGCCGCCATGAACGCCGCCATCAGCACCCTGGAACAGCAGATGCACCGCCATCAGGCCGACCACCAGGAGTGAGTCCGCGGGCGTCCAGCTCCAGTCGGAGCTGCTCCAGGCCTTTGTGCAAAAGGCGTTTCACCGTCATCGGGCTGACCCCCATCTGGCGACCGAGGCGCCGGTAGCTCCACCCCGCCAGAACAACCTGGCGCACCACCAGCTGCATCCGGGGCTCCAGCAGGGCCAGCAATATCGCCACGGACGGACCCGGCTCCTCCTGGCGGCACGGCTCGCTGGCCGTGCTGGCGGCCACGGCCTCGACCAGGGCCGGATCATCGAGGTTGGCGGGTCTGGCCAGCAGCCGCTGCAGTTCCAGCCGACGCCATTCCTCCGGGGTGATGCCCATGGAGCCGCTCAGCTGGGTGATCGCCCGGGCCGGATCCGCCAGCAGGGCGGGGTGATGGCTGAGCCGGTTGAACCGCTCCTGGAGTTCCGCCTGGCGCCGCGGCAGCCGCACCAGAGGGGCCGCATCCCGCAGGTAGTGGAGGATCGCCCCGCGGATGTGGGGCCTGGCGAAAGCTTCGAACGGGGTGCGGCGGTCCTCGCGGTAGAGCTCGGCGGCCCGGATCAGCCCCATCAGTCCCACCTGAAGCAGATCCTCGACGGCCTCACGGCTGCAGCGGGAATAGTGCAGCGCCAGGGGGCGGACCACGGCCCGGTACTGCTCCACGCGCCGGTTGCGGCAGGCGGCGTCGGAGGGAAGGGTTGGGCGGCAGGAGGGGGATGGGGCCATGGTCGTGGGGCCTGGTCGTCGGCGATGTCGGGGAAACGGAGCGCGCCGCGGCGCCGATGACGGCGGGTGGTGCGCTCCTTTTCCAGAGAGGGCCAGGAGGACCGGAGAGCACAACCGTGGAAACACGGAAGTTGCCCGAGCCCGATCCAGGGCCCGGGCCGCGGGACCCATTGGCTCAGGTCCGGGGGGCCGCCACGTCCTGCAGCAGGGCCCAGGGGCCATGCCGTTCCAGCCAGCCCCTGTCTGAGCCCTCGGTGATCAGCAGGAAGCCGGCGAAGCCCAGGGCGTTGACGCTGAATCCCGCCCCGTGCTCCCGCACCCGGCGCACGGTCAGGAACCAGTCGTCGTCGAACAGCAGGTTGTAGGGGTGCAGGGGCGCGCCGTCCCGGCCCGGTTTCCCCAGCCCAAGCTCCCGGGAATGGGCGTGGTACAGACCCCCCAGATCCGACCCACCCAGCGGATCGCTGCGCCGGCTGAGGCGGTAGGCCCAGCTCCAGGCGGGCTCCCCCGTCTCCAGCTGCTCCAGGAACAGCGGCGCCAGGGGGCAGCTGGCCTCACCGGGCCGGCGTGGCAGCAGCTGCAGATGGCGATGGGGCTGGCTGGCGCCGGAGCGGGCGCCGCTGTTGAAGAACCACAGGCCGCCGGTGTCCCGGCCCACCTGGGCCACCGCCTGCCAGTCGGAGGCCTCGATCCAGCCCCCCTGGGGGCGCCAGTCACGGGTGATCACCAGCAGGTGGGCCTCCTGCACCGGGTACTTGTTGAGCAGCAGCACATGGCCGGGCTCGAGCAGCTCCACCTGCAGGGGCCTGTCCCACGGCAGGAAGGGATTGGGCCGCGGCCCCCCCTGGCGCAGGTGCCGGGGCGTGGAGGACAGCAGCTCGCGCAGGACGAAGGGCTCCATGCCGGGAACCGGCAGGAGGCGTGTGTGGAGGGGCACCAGGGCTCCCTGGCGGCGGGCCAGCTCCGAGACCTCACGGGCCCGTTGCCAATGGCGCTCAGCTCGCACCGGCCTGCAGTCGGGCCAGGGAGGCGCCCCGGTAGTAGCGCCCGAGAATCTCGTTGTACCGCAGCCCCTGTTCCGCCAGATCCTGGGCACCGTGCTGGCTCATGCTGGCCCCCAGGTGGCCGTGGGCCTCCTGCGTGATGCGGTTGGTGGCCGCGTAGAGGCTTTCGACGATGCCTCCCTGGTAGCTGAGGATCACCCCGGAGGTGCTGGCGGTGGCCTGGCGGGTGCGGGCGGTGACGCTGCCCAGGCCCCGGTAGGCCTGCCAGCGGGTGGTGTCGCCCAGGTGCCAGTGGGCACTGGCCGGACGGGCCATGTGGGCCATGGCGTAGGAGCGGGCCGCCACGGCCTGGGCCTTGAGGGCCTCCATGTTCCAGCTGCTGGGCATTTCGGCGCCCACCACCGAGCTGATGTAGCGCTCCAGGGAGACGTGGTTCACGAGCTGCAGGCCCTGGGATCCGCGCAGCACCCTCAGGCGGCCTTCGTAGGGCCGCCCGTCCACCTGCAGGACATGGTCGGAGCCCGTCTCCATCCAGACCTCGGCCCGTCCGGCCATGGCCGCCGCCAGGTCGGGCGCGTCAGCGGGGCCGCCCTCCTGGACCGGGCGTCCGTCCCGATCCACCAGTCGCCAGTAGCCGCTGGCGCCCAGCCGGGGGGAGGGGGAGGCGCCCAGCAGCGCCACCCGGATCTCCAGGGGGACCTCCGCGCCGGCCTCCGGTTCCACCAGGGCCGGATCGGGATGGCTGAGGCTGGTGCGCTGGGCCTGCAGGGAGGCCGCTGCCAGCAGATCCTTGTCCGGGGCTTCCCTGGCATCGGTGCCCTCCTGGGAGACCTCCCGGGGCTGGGCGATCAGGGCTTCGAGCAGGTCGGGATCGGAGCGGGAGGCCCCCGCCGGGATCAGCTCCTGGGCGGCGAATCCGGCCCCCACCGCAACGACGGCCAGGGGGGCGGTGAGCAGGATCGGATGGCGGCGACAACCCTGGAGCAGTCGCTGGCCCGTGGCGCGGATGGCGGCGATGGCGGCCGTGACGTGCCGGCTCACGGCAGGGATTCACAAAGGATTGAGAGGATCATGCCGGAGAATCCGGCTCAGGCGACCGCCTCGGCCCGCAGGTCACGCTGCATCAGCTCCTGCACCGCCTGGCGCGCCTCAAGCTCGCCCGCCAGCAGGCGCACCACCTGCCCGCAGATCGGCAGTTGCCAGCCCTCCCTCCCGGCCAGGGCCAGGGTGGCGCGGGCGGTGCGGGGGCCTTCCACGGTGGCGCCGATCCGGCCGAGGGCGGTCGCCTCGTCACAGCCCTCGGCCAGCAGGCCGCCGAAGCGGTAGTTGCGGCTGAGGCTGCTGTTGGCCGTGGCCAGCAGGTCCCCCAGGCCGGCCAGTCCGTAGAGGGTGGTGGGCTGGCCTCCGAGGGCCTGGAGCACGACGGCGATCTCCGCCAGGCCCCGGCACAGCAGGGAGGCCTTGGCGTTCGCCCCCAGGCCCAGGCCGTCGCTGATGCCGGCGGCCAGGGCGATCACGTTCTTGAGGGCCCCGGCCGCCTCGGTGCCGATGGGATCGGCGTTCGTGTACAGCCGCAGGTGCGGGGTCCGCAGCTGCTCCTGCAACCGGCGGGCCAGGCCGGCGTCGTCGCTGCTGAGCACGCTGGCCGCCGGCAGGCCCCGGTCGAGCTCCTCGGCCAGATTCGGGCCACTCAGCACCGCCAGCGGCACCGCCGGCAGGTGGCGCCGCCAGAGCTGACTGGCGGTGCACAGGCTGTCCAGATCGATGCCCTTGCTGCAGCTCAGCAGCGGCAGGCCCTCCGGCCAGCGCCCCTGCAGGCCCAGGCCCAGGGGGGCGACCCCCACCATCGACACGGCCACCACCGCCAGGTCGCAGTCCTGGAGTGCGGAGGCCGGATCTCCACCGTCACGCCGCGACCAGCTGCGCAGCTGGTGCCCCTGGCGCTCCCAGAGCCGCAGCAACGTGCCGCCCCAGGCACCCCGACCCAGCACGGTGATGCGCAGACCCATGGACCGATGCGCGGGGCGATTCCCCGGATGGAACTGCCATCATGCGCCATCCCCCTGCCCGCCATGCCGATCGCCACCAACCCCCACTGGCACGACTGGGAGGGGCAGGCCCTGATCGTCGGCCCGGGGGGCATCGGGCTGGCGCTGGCGGCCGAGCTGGCCCGGCGGGCACCGGGTCTGCGG